>NZ_JBAMMY010000030.1:0-27975 GCF_051233685.1 Desulfobacterium sp. N47 | reverse complement strand
ATTGTCAAAAACTCGGCATTTATTGCCTTTTGTGGTTCTCCAATGAAAATCGGAGCCCTTAAGTCCGCTCTATTGCCGGGATTTCAACTGTTGACCTGTTTAACAAGCCGCCTTTAATCGTTTTGAAATTAGCTCATTTGTTAATAATTTTTCTGCCTCTATCACAATGTTTCGGCAAACTTTTCTATGTTCTTCAATCTGATGACCAAAAATTACATTCACCGAGAATTGCTGATATAGCATAAGCATATTTTGACTTTTTGCTTTTTCATTATTATTATTAGTAAATTATAAAACTTCTTCAACGAGCCAAAACAGGATAAGCCTTTTCCTGCCGGTTAGAAAGTCATTTTTTTGACTTTTTGGGAAAGCGCTTTTATTAATGATATTGATTTAGCTATATATGAATCATCAAATAAAATCAAACCGAATATAAAGTAAATATTCGATAAATAAATATAGTACTCCGCTTTCAGTAACAAGGAGGTTTGTTTATAAAATGAAACATAAAAAATCTTCGGTAAAAATCGCTTTGATTTATTGCATAATATTTTTTATGGAAACTTTTTTTGTTTTTCAAAATGGTTTTTGCATGACAGCAAAAGAGGAAGAAGACCTTTCCGATGAATTTATGAAGGCAATTTCACAACATTATGAAATAGTTGATGATCCTATTATAACAAAATATATTAATGACCTCGGATCGAAAATATTGGCTACTGTTCCACCCCAGCCTTTTACTTATCATTTTTATATAGTCAAAGATGAAAATTATAATGCATTTGCCGGACCGGCAGGCCATATATTTGTTCACAGCGGTCTTTTTGAGGCTATGGATAATGAGGAAGAACTTGCAGGAATTTTGGCTCATGAAATTTCCCACGTAACTTGCCGCCATCTTTCAGATCAGTTTGAAAAATCAAAAAAAATCGGGATAGCAACACTTGCCGGAATGGCTGCCGGCATTCTCCTTGGTGTAGGCGGAGCCGGAGAAGCTACCAATGCTTTAGTTATGGGCTCAGCAGCTATGGGGCAGTCACTCTCTCTTGCATACAGCCGTGAAGATGAAATGCAGGCAGATCAGATAGGTTTGAACTACCTCAGAAAAGCCGGATATACCGGAGCCGGAATGCTCACTATGCTTAAGAAAATCCGTGATAAAAGCTGGTATGATCCAAATGATATCCCTGTTTATCTTTCAACTCACCCTGCAGTTGGAGATCGTATAAGCTATCTTAGCAACAGAGTTGAAGAAAGTACCAAAGCTCCGGATAAGAAGCCGTCTTTAAATAAAGATTATTTCGAAAAGGCGCATATAAGACTTCTTGCCATGTACGGCAATAAAGAAAATGTCTTAAAAATGTTTAAAGAGGACGTAACAGATAAGCCGAAGGATTATATGTCGCAATATAAATATGCCCTTGTTTTATCAGAAAGCGGTGACAGATCGGATGCGATTGCCTATTTTAAAAAAGCGCTTGAAGAAAATCCCTTTGACCCTGATATTTTAAGGGATTTAGGAAAAGTCTATTTTCAGGATGGGCAATACCCTGAAGCACAGAAAACTCTTGAAGGAGCGGTAAGCCTTGCACCGGATGATCCTGAAACTCTTTTATTTCTGGGACGCATCAAAGCGGAAACAGGAAAATTTAATGATGCAAGAAAATTGTTTTTAACCATTACCGAAAAGTACCCATATTACAAACGAGCGCTTTATCTTCTTGGCGAAACATGTGGAAAAATGAATAATATGGCAGACGCCCATTATTATTTAGGTTTATTTTATAAGGATAAAGAGGATTTAAAAAATGCCCGCTTTCATCTTGAAAAGGCTTTGGAGAAAACAAACGATACCGGGAGAAAAGCTGAACTCGAAGAGATGCTTAAAAAAATTAAGAAAGATTCCAAAAAGGAATTTTAAACTACACTGATAAAAAATTAAGGTCAGGCTTTGTTTTCTAAAAATCCTTTTGCCAGCAAAAGCGCTTCGCTGCGACTATGTATATTATCCGAAAGTCTTGCTTCTTCAACAAAATTTAAAATTTTTTTAAATAATGGTGACGGTAAAAGCCCAAATTCTGAAATCAAATCATTGCCGTTAATAAGCGGTGGTTCTTTTTTCCTGATCTTATAAAGTAAATTATATTTTTTTATTAAAAAAGATACAAAATTTAAAAAATCCATGTTTTTTACATTATCGCTATTCCGTTTACCTTCCATATCTGCAATTGCATGAAGCAGCAAATCGGGGATATTATCCCGGCACTTAACAAAAAAACGAATAATACTTTTATCAGTCAAAGGCTTTTTCTGAAAAGATTCATAAAGATGAAGAGCTTTCATATGGTTTCTGATAATATAATCAATGTACTTTGTTTCATGGTTGGAAAATTTAAGTCTTGCTGCTATCCTAAGCGTAATATCGGCGCTTAATTTTTCATGCCCAAAGAAGTGCACATTATCATTATCAACAGTAATCGAAGACGGTTTGCCTGTATCATGTAAAAGTATCGAGCATTTTAACATAGCAGACCTTGTATTATCCATTTCCTGTTTTGCAAAACCTGATATTTCAGAATCGGCATGATACCCGTTTAGCAGCATTTCAAGCTTATTATAAGCTATCAGGGAATGATTCAGCACATCATGTGTGTGGTACTTATTCTGGAGGCATCCGGAAAGCGGCGATAATTCGGGAAAGATTTCAAAAAGCAGCCCTGTTTCATACATTTTATTGATATACTTATATGAGTTTAAAGTTGAAAATATTTTAAAAATTTCGACTTTTACTCTTTCCGCAGCTGATTTTGCAATAAGCTTGACATTATCTGCAATGACCTTTTCGGTTTCATACTCTATCTCAAAATCAAGCATTGCCGCGATTCTGTAAGCTCTTATCAGCCGGACCGGATCATTATTAAATACTTTGTCCGAAACCATCCTGATTTTTTTTGATAACAGATCTTTTACACCGCCGAAAGGATCAATGGTTGTTTTGGAGTAAAGATCATAGCAAATTGCGTTTAGTGTAAAATCTCTTTTTGCGAGGTCGTCTTCAATAGTATTGCCGGAAATTGCCGAAACATCAAAGATATCTTTTTCCGAAATAACCCGGAATATCATCTGATTTTGTTTTCCTATTTTTACAATATGCCCTTTTATCTGCGATGTAAGATCGGATGCATATTTTTCAGGAGAACCAGGAACAACTATATCATAATCGGAAGGAGTACGCTCTATAAGCAGATCCCTTACAGAACCGCCTACTATATAGGCGCCCTTTGTTTCGGGAATTAACGGATTTATTTTAATCATATGCTTTTTTTGCACAAACGACTCTGTCAAAACCGCTGTAATCTTTCCTGAAAGAAGCCTGTGCGTATCTTCCTGTTTCTTTGATGATTTCATCAACGGCTTTTTTCTGATCATAGCCTATTTCAAGCAGCAACGTTCCTGATTTGTTAAGGAATTTATGCGCATTTTTTATTATGTGTTTTATGCAAGCAAGGCCGTCTTCTCCGCCATCAAGCGCATTTATTGGTTCGAATCTGTTTATTTCAGGCTGCAGGGTTTTGATATCGCCTCTTCTGATATAAGGAGGATTGGAAATAATGATATCGAATAAATTGTTATTTTCTTTTAGAGGCGAAACCCAGCTGCCGCAAAATAAATCAATTTTTTCATCAAGACCAAGATGTCTTGCATTGTTCAATGCTACGGCAAGCGCATTTATTGATATATCAGATGCAAAATATTGTTGGTCCGGGTTCTGTGTTGCCATTGCAAGTATTATAGCTCCGGAACCCGTGCCTAATTCCAGGATTCTTTTTGGGGCGGAAACTTTATCTTTGTCAAGAACCAAAAGAGCTTCTTCTACCAGGCATTCAGTCTCAGGCCTTGGTATAAGGACATCTTTTGATACAACAAGCTCAAGACTCCAGAATTCTTTGCTCCCGACAATATATGCTACAGGCTCTTTGCTTATCCTTCTTCTGATCAAAGACTTGAAAAGATTGCGCTCGCCAACATTAAGGGGCTGGTCATGCCTTAAATACAGATCAATTCTTTTGAATCCGAGAGTGTGTGCCAGTAGAATCTCGGCGGTTGATCTGGGACTGTCTATCCCGTTTGTTTTAAAATAAGATGTAGTCCATTGGAGAATTTTTATTATAGTCCATTCAGGTTCAATTTGATTTTGCCGATTCTGCATGCTGTAATGCCTGGGCCTGATAATGGGATGTCAATTCACTGATTATTTCGTCAATATTACCCTCAAGAATATATTCAAGCTTGTATAGAGTGAGTCCTATCCGGTGGTCAGTAACTCTGGATTGAGGGAAATTATAAGTTCTGATCCTTTCACTTCTGTCACCGCTTCCTATCTGGTGTTTTCGTTCTGCGGATCTTTTTTGATTCTGTTCCATTGTAATATTGTCAAGGAGGCGGGCCCGCAATACTTTCATAGCTTTACTTTTATTTTTGAACTGGGATTTTTCGTCCTGGCAGGTTACAACAAGCCCTGTGGGAAGATGAGTAATTCGCACTGCAGAATCGGTGGTATTTACGCTTTGTCCGCCTGGTCCGGTTGAACGGTAAACATCAACTTTAATTTCGCCTGGATCAATATCAAGTTCCACTTCTTCGGCTTCAGGTAAAACAGCAACCGTTACTGCCGAGGTGTGTATTCTTCCTTGCGCCTCAGTAACAGGAACACGCTGTACTCGATGGGTTCCGCTTTCATATTTGAAGCTGCTGTAAGCGCCTTTACCCTGAATTAAGGCAACGATTTCTTTCAGACCGCCAACCCCTGTGGGACTGTGAGTTAAAACTTCGACTTTCCAGTTTCTGTTTTCCGCATATCTGCTGTACATCCTGAAAAGATCCGTTGCAAACAGCGCTGCTTCATCTCCACCGGTTCCTGCTCTAATTTCAAGAATAACATTTTTTTCGTCTTTTTCATCTTTTGGAATCAGTAGGAGCCTTAATTGTTTTTCAAGATCTTCCTTTTTAAGATTCAGTTCTTCTATTTCATCACGGGCAAGCTCTTTTATTTCCGGATCCTCGTTTTTTAAAAGGCTTATGCTTTCTTCGATCTGCTCATTAATATTTTTATACGATCGGTAAATAGCTACAATTTTGGATAAAGCGGAGTGCTCGCGTACATATTTCTGGTATGCCTCCCTGTCTCTAATTGTATCGGGATCGCTTAAGAGCATTTCAAGTTCCATAAAACGCACTTCAGCGCCTTCAATTTTTTCAAACATAATGCCTTCTATATAAAAAGCTTAAAAACGCCTTCCGAATATATCCGAAGGCGTTTTTATGTGATTTTGCGGACAAAATTTTTTTACGGTAAAATTAAGGTTTAATTTTATTTATATCTAATTGTTATTGTTCTGATACTTTTCGTATTTCTTACGAAAACGCTCAATACGTCCGGCTGTGTCAATAAGCTTTTGTTTTCCTGTAAAAAAAGGATGACATTTTGAACAGATTTCAATTTTGATATCTGATTTTGTGGAACCAACTTCGATAGTGTTACCACAGGCACAACTTATTGTTGCAATTTCGTATTTTGGATGAATATCTTTTTTCATTGTTTTATACTCCCTGTTATGTATATTTTATGCATTCATGGAATTAAGAAAGTGTTCATTATTCTTTGTTCCGCGCATTTTTTCAAGAAGAAATTCGAGACTGTCCGTAGGATTTAATGAAGAAAGCAGTTTTCTTAAGATCCATACCCTGTTCAAAGTCTCTTCGGACAAAAGGAGCTCTTCTTTTCTTGTGCCCGATTTTTTTATGTCAATAGCCGGAAATACCCGCTTATCGGCAAGCTTTCTGTCTAGTTGTATCTCCATATTGCCGGTTCCTTTGAATTCCTCAAAAATAACTTCATCCATCCTGCTTCCGGTATCAACAAGAGCAGTTGCAATAATAGTGAGGCTTCCCCCTTCTTCAATGTTTCGCGCAGCACCAAAAAAGCGCTTAGGTCTCTGAAGAGCATTTGAATCGACACCACCGGACAGGATCTTTCCACTTGGGGGCATAACGGAATTATACGCCCGGGCAAGTCTGGTAATGCTGTCTAAAAGAATAATAACATCTTTTTTATGCTCAACCAGCCTTTTGGCTTTTTCAATAACCATTTCAGCAACCTGAACATGTCTTTCGGCCGGTTCGTCAAATGTGGAACTGATGACTTCAGCCTTAACATTACGCTCCATATCGGTAACTTCTTCAGGCCGCTCGTCTATAAGAAGCACAAATGGCACAACTTCCTTATGGCTCGCTATAACACTGTTTGCAATATTTTGTAACAACATTGTCTTACCGGCTCTGGGGGGTGAAACTATAAGACCTCTCTGGCCGAATCCTATAGGAATCATTAAATCCATTATCCGCATTGAATAATTTTCAGAATCATTTTCAATGTTTATTTTTCTGTTGGGGTAAAGAGGCGTCAGATTATCAAAAAGGATTTTATCTCTTGCAATTTCAGGGTCTTCATAGTTTACAGCCTCTACTTTAAGTAAAGCGAAATAACGTTCGGACTCTTTGGGTTGCCTGATCTGGCCTGACACGATATCACCGGTTCTTAAGTTAAAGCGCCTTATCTGCGATGGGGAGACATAAATATCATCAGGACCTGGTAAATAGTTATAGCTTGGAGCCCTTAAAAACCCAAAGCCGTCGGGAAGGATCTCGAGGGTACCTTCCCCATAAATCAATCCATTTTTTTCTATTTGGCTCTGGATTAAAGCAAAAATGAGCTCCTGTTTTCGCATACCGGCAGCCCCGTCAATATTCAGACTTTTTGCAAGCTGAGTCAGTTCTTTAATTTTTTTATTCTTCAGTTCAATTATATTCATTAATATTGTAACCTCATTAACTTCAGAAATACCTTTTCTAATTCTAAATTTATTATACGGAACATTTAATTGCTATTAATATCTGGTTAGAAGTTTACACAAGCATGTGGGCTTCTATCGGCAAGATTGTGACCATCTTTTCATATATCGTTTTTTTCTTCCAAAACTTAAGGATTTTATGCCTGCTACTTACGGCCTGCCGTACGGACAACAAAACTGCATTGACAATAGTCCGCAACTTATGGATAAAGCTGGATTAATTTCTATGGAGGAATATTAGCCATCAATCGGTATTTATCAGAAGATTAAATTAAGTATCCACTCCAAGGCGGGCTTGATATTTTTAATTATAATATGATTTTACAACCAAGAAGTTTGTTCTTTTGATTTTGTTAATATTTCTTACAAAAAGAATTACTAAGCATTAACAAACATCCACCTGATATTTTTTAATAAATATACATCATCCGGTTTATTTTGACAAGAAATAATTTTAAAATATATATAATTTTTGCTTACTCAGCCCATTTTAATGGTAACCATCCAATATGTTGAGTTTATTTATAGCAGTTGCCATATAAATATCAGAGCGTGCTTAATGGCGAGCCACTCTGAGCCTTGAAAAATAATCCATAAAAGTGTGTGTTATATAAAAAGTCTCATTGTCTCTTTACTCAGGAATATATATAAGTGGTATCTGCTGTTCAAAGGAAGATGGATTGGGCAACAGCTTTTATGAAATTTTAAGTGATATATAAAAACGTTACAGTGCTCATCTGTGTCATGGTTTACACCGGAATAATTATATGCTAAATTTTGAACAAATTATGTGCTTATTGCTATTTGTATAATTACAAAAAAATCGTTGCTTAAAGACAAGAGTTTCCCTGCTGGCAGGCAGGTCTCCTCTTCCATGAGCAAGACAATAATTTTTATGGAGAAAAATATATGTTTGACATAGGTATGCCTGAATTTCTCTTAATAGCTGCAATAGCGCTTATTGTTGTTGGTCCTGATAAACTTCCCGATATTGCCAAAACTCTTGGGCGCATGTTTGGTGAACTGAAAAAAACCACAAATGAATTTAAACAAACGATGGAGGCTGAAATAAAATTTGATGAGTTGAATCATATCGATGACAAAAAAATTATAGACAAGGCGGAAATTATAAGCGAACAGGATAAAATCGAAATTGGTTCCAGGCCTGATGAAGATAAAAATGAACGCGGAGAAGAAGCCGGCTGTGAAAATAAGAACTGTTTGGAAAAAGAACCGGAAAAAGGAATAACAGAAGATGAAAGAAGATGATAAAATTTCTTTTACAGCCCATCTGGAAGAACTCAGAAAACGACTGATAATCTGTTTTATCGCAGTTGGGGTTGGATTCGCATTAACTTACGGATTCAAGGAAAAAATATTTGAAATTCTGACACTTCCGCTAATCCATGAAATGAAATCCGGAGATAAAATGATTTTTACCGGTCTTTCGGAAGCTTTTTTTATATATATGAAGTTATCTTTTTTTGCCGGTATTGCCTTAGCTTCTCCTGTTGTGTTTTACCAGATCTGGCGTTTTGTTGCACCGGGGCTCTATCATAACGAAAAACGTAATATATTTCCGATGGTTTTATTTTCTGTGTTTTTTTTCAGCGGAGGAGTTCTTTTCTGTTATTTTGTTGTATTTCCGGTAGCTATCAAGTTTTTTCTGGGTTTTGCTTCAGATATTATACAACCGCTTCCTTCCATGAACGAGTATTTAAGTTTTACTACCAAGATGCTTCTTGGTTTCGGGCTTGTTTTCCAGCTTCCGATTGTTATAATATTTCTCGTAAAGCTTGGTATTGTTACGGTTCCATTTTTAAGGAAAAACAGAAAGTATGCAATTCTGCTGATATTTATTGTCGCGGCCATTTTAACTTCCACCCCCGATATCTTTAATCAGCTTCTAATGGCTGTACCCCTTATGTTTCTGTATGAAATAAGTATTATAAGCGCAGTATTTTTCCAAAAAAAGAAAGAAGAAAAGAATACGGAAAATAAAGAAAAAACGGAAGAAGGATAACTTCTTTATTATAACCGTAAGCAAAAATTTTTGGATTTATTCTTGTATTGTTACTTATCCAATGCGGTTTTTAAAATTGAATATATTTTTTCAGGGATGTTAATTGCCATAAGATTTTCCGGATTGCTTACATCCATGCAAATCCTCTTTTCCAATCCTGTAACCATCAGCTCATTATTTAATGTGTTATGGATAAAGTGCTTTAATTTGACTGTCTTTTCATTTAATTCTTCAAGTTGTGTAATGATTTTCACAGTCTGATGATATCTGCCCGGTTTTATATATATGCAGGATGATTCAGCAAGTCCGAACCCTAAATGCATTTTTTCGGTAAGCTTCACCAGATTCAAATCGATAGATTCAAAGAAAAGATGGCTGCATGCATCAATCCATTCATAATAACGCGGATAAAAAACAATCCCCATAGAATCAAGATCGCCCCACATTATCTTGCGTTCAACAATGTTTTGCTTCATAAAAGCTATCCTTTAAACGATAAGAAAATTTTATGGTTTGCCATTCGGGAACTTATCTTGATCAACAAGTTCATATATAAACTAATTTGTTGCAAAATATCTGTCAACATATTAGTTTTATTTATAATGAATCAATATCATTTGTAATAATGCGTGCTTATGTTATGCATCCGGGAAAAACCAATTAATGCGCCACGAACATAAAAGAAGATTTAATGCTATGAAAAATTATTTGTTACTGATTTTGATTTTATGCTTTAATTTTATGTTTACTGAGAATGTCTACAGCGGTGATGTTTCTCAACACGATGTCCTGACCCAATATTCCACTATTGATGCATTGCTTGGTGGAGTTTACGGATGAAATGATACCTACTCCGAACATTTTCCATGCTATAAAAATCAAAGGCATATTCAAAACTGTTAAGACAAGAAGCGTTCCTAAACAAAGCAAGCCATACAGGCCTTTGAAAGAAATAGTAAACACCCAGCCGACATTCAGATTTAATAACATAAGAGGGACTATAGCAGGCTTTCGGTGTCCTTCATATGTTAAAAATATTAATGTTGCCGGCTATCATCTTCATTTTCTCACTGAAGATGGCAAAACAGGAGGGCATGTGCTTGAATTTACAGTTGGGAAAGCCGTACTTGAAATTGATGAGACATCAGGGTTTTCATTACTTCTTCCTGAAAACAAGGCGTTTTATGACGCAGATTTGTCTTTGGATAAACAAACTGATCCGGAAGAGGTTGAAAGATAAATGCTGCCTGCAGGCAACTTTCTGTTTCGGCGTGCATATTTGTTGCCTGTGGAAGAAACAGGAAATATTACATGATAAGGGAACTGTCTGAAAATATACACAGGAAATCTTTTAAGCACTGCCATGGAAACAGTGGGCTTGCGCTTTTTACCGATTTTTATGAGCTGACTATGATGCAGGCCTATTTTAAGGAGAATATGA
Organism: Desulfobacterium sp. N47; assembly: GCF_051233685.1. Classification (NCBI taxonomy): domain Bacteria; kingdom Pseudomonadati; phylum Thermodesulfobacteriota; class Desulfobacteria; order Desulfobacterales; family Desulfobacteriaceae; genus Desulfobacterium; species Desulfobacterium sp. N47. The sequence goes on along the minus strand of NZ_JBAMMY010000030.1, from coordinate 17,600 downwards.
CGGAAGATGCAGTCTTCAGTCTGTTCGTTCGCCGTTTGCCGGCCAGACGGAATTTTCTGATTTCCTGCGGGCTTGACACTGTTCTTGAATATTTGGAAAATATTTGTTTCTACGATGATGACATCGCCTATCTGGCATCGATCGGCAAGTTCTCGGACCGTTTTCTTTCCTCGCTTCGTGATTTTCGATTTACCGGAGATATTTACGCCGTACCGGAGGGTACACCCATCTTTGCCAATGAACCTCTCATGGAGGTCGTGGCTCCTATAGCACAGGCGCAGATCATAGAAACCCTGATTATGAATCAGGTTCATCTTCAAACCCTGATAGCATCAAAAGCCTATCGCGTTGTCACAGCTGCAGAAGGACGTACAGTGCTTGACTTCGGATCACGCCGAATGCATGGCATCGATGCGGCACTGAAAGCGGCGCGCTCATTTTATATAACCGGAGTTACAGCAACCTCCAATGTTCTTGCAGGAAAGAAATATGGAGTGCCGGTCACAGGGACAATGGCGCACAGCTACATCCAGGCGCATGATGATGAAGCCGGCGCCTATCAGTCTTTTGTGCAACACTACCCGGATACGGTATTGCTCGTCGATACTTATGATACGATAGCAGGCGTACAAAAGGTGATAGATCTTGCAAAAATGCTTGGCGGCAATTTTAAAGTAAAGGCCTTGCGTCTTGATTCGGGCAATCTTTACAAGCTTTCAAAAAAAGTGCGCCAGATGCTTGATACTGCCGGTTTAAGCAAAGTAGAGATCTTTGCAAGCGGAGGACTTGATGAAGATTCGATAGCAAAACTTGTATCTTCCGGAGCACCGATTGACGGCTTTGGCGTGGGCACAAGTATGGGCGTTTCAAACGATGCGCCTGACCTGGATATTGTCTATAAACTCTGCCTGTATGCCGGAAAAGGACGACTCAAACTATCAACCGGTAAGCCTGTACTTCCCGGACGCAAACAGGTTTTCCGCATTTCGGAAGGTGAACAGGACGTATACGATATTATAGCATGTGCCGATGAAAATTATAAGGGCAGACCATTGCTTATACCGGTAATGAAAAATGGAACCCGCCTGCCGGAAAGTAAGATTGATCTTAAAACAATACATAACTATACAAACTCGCAGATTGCCCGTTTGCCTGCGAAGATAAGGGCAATAGATAAGACAGATTCGCCTTATCCTGTTGATGTCAGCGTGGCTCTTTCCGAGTATCAAAAGAGGGTTAAGGAGCAGGCTGCTGATAAAGTATAATTACAGACCGGACAGGATAGCTTAAAGCAAGGTGATAAACGGACAATAGTAGTCATTATAAAAAATCTATTTAAAGAAGCCAGTTTCAAAACGTTTCAGTTTAGTCAAAGTCAAGGCGGGCTGAAACGGGGTGTTTTGCAATTGGTTCAGAGGAGCAGCTTATGCCTAATATCAGACTTAACATGGAGCCGGATGACGCGCTTATAGTTGTTGATGTCCAAAATGATTTTTGCCCGGGCGGTTTGCTCCCGATTGAAGACGGTCATAAGATTGTGCCGGTTATTAACCGGTGGATAGAAGCAGCGGTAACAATTGGCGTGCATGTATATGCCTCGCGGGACTGGCACCCTCTCGGGCATCCCAGTTTTCAGGATAACGGGGGACTTTGGCCGCCTCATTGCATCCAGGATAGTCACGGTGCGCGATTTCACCCGGATCTTATATTGCCGGCTTCTGCTATAGTAATTACTAAAGGTGTGCGTTTTGACCAGGATCAGAATTCTGCATTTGACCAGACAGGGCTTTCCTTTAAGCTTAAAAAAGATGGGATCAAGCGGCTGTGGGTTTCCGGTCTTGCCGAAGATGTGTGTGTGCTTGCAACAGTGACAGATGGGCTTAAAGATGGCTTCGAAGTAATACTGATCTCAAAAGCAACAAAGCCCATTACAATTAAAAGCGGTGAAAATGCCCGCCGGAACATGCGGGATGCAGGTGCATATATTGAGTAAATAACCGGTTGCTATTTAAAGATACAAATGTTTGAAATAAGATAAACTACGGATAAGCATCATGAATGTTTCATATCTTCTGGTAAACAGCGCAGGAAAATATCCGGACAGAACAGCAATTATTTCGGAAGAAAAGCATTTCTCGTATAAGGCATTCAATCAAAGGGTAAACCGCCTGGCACATGCGATGAGGCAGCATGGTCTTAAAAAGGGAGACCGTGTTGCAATAATGTTTTTCAATACATATCAGTTTGCAGAAGTATATTTTGCTGCTGTAAAATCCGGTGCGCCCGCAACACCGGTAAATTTTCGTTTCGTGGCAGATGAGATTGAATATATTATAAATAATTCCGGAGCCTGCTTCTTTTTCTTTGGAAAGGAGTTCGAAGAAACTATAGCAAGTACTTATCACAGCCTGTCTGAGGTAAAGCATTTTGTATGTGTGGATGCACAAAAAGGCGGTTTCGCTCATGATTATGAGAACTTTTTATCTTCAGGAAAACCTGACGAACCGGAAGTCGATATCTGTGAAAACGATCCCTGTCAGATTATGTATACTTCCGGCACAACGGGAAAACCTAAAGGTGCGGTTATAAGCCACAGCAACATCGTCTGGAATCTCTTTAATACAATTTCAGGAAGAGAAGACAAAAGCGAGGAAATTTCTCTTATCATAGGCCCTATGTACCATACAGCCGGTTTGAACAATCACTTTACCATTCAGATTGCTTTGGGCGGCACATGTATTCTGATAAAAAAATTCGAACCAGAAACAGTACTAAGATATATTGAAGAAAAAAGAGTAAATGTAATTTCCGGCTCCCCGTCCATGTATAACATATTGCTTCAACACCCTAAAATCAATGATTTTGACACATCTTCCATAAGCAAATGCACAGCAGGGGCAGCTATACTGCCAGTGGAGATAAAAGAAAAACTTTTAAAAATCTTTCCAAAAGCCAATGGAATCTACGATGTATACGGATGTACGGAAGCTTCTCCTACTATTACCGTATTAAAAGGTAAAGATTCTTTCGGAAAGCACGGTTCAGTGGGACAAGCTGTAAGATTTTTACAGGTAAAAGTTATTGATGAAGGTGGAAACACTACACCCCCGAATCGGATAGGAGAGCTTATCTGCAAGGGTCCGAATGTAATGCAGCAATACTATAGAGACCATAAGGCAACGGAAGAAGTGATTAAAAACGGGTGGCTTTATACCGGAGATCTGGCTACAATTGATGAAGAGGGGTATTTTTATATAGTAGACAGAAAAAAAGACATGATATCAAGCGGAGGGGAAAACATTTATCCAAGAGAGCTGGAGGAAGTTCTGTTCGGGCATCCGGCTGTTGCAGATGCTGCCGTTGTCGGAATTCCGGATGCAGTCTGGGGAGAAACGGTTAAGGCTTTTGTGGTTTTAAAAAAAGGTATGAGCATGGATGCACAGCAGATTATAAACTACTGTAAAGAACATCTTGCAAGTTACAAAAAGCCAAAGGCTGTAAGTTTTGTTGAATCAATTCCCAAAAACCCGTCCGGAAAAGTTTTAAAAAGGCTGCTGAAAGCGCTATAGAAAAAACAGTACAAATTCCGTCTTGACAATATGTTTGTCATACTGTAGCAAAATCCGTAAGTTAAATTCAGGCAGCGTATTGCTGTCTAATTAAAAATTAACCACAGGAATACATTTAGTATTTCGAGGATAGCGCTATGCTTCACTGCGTGCAAAATTTGAGCCCAACTCAGAAATCGGCCTGAATGGGACGTTTTGAAACCGGCTTACAGGACTAAAATATGAGAAAACTGACATCTATAGGCACTAACACAAAACTTTGCGCAGTTATCGGGAACCCGATTTCTCACAGCCTTTCGCCTGCCATACACAACGCAGGTTATGATGCACTGGATCTGGATTTTGTTTATGTGTCATTTAGGGTTGAAGATATAAAAAATGCGCTGGCCGGCATGAGGGCGCTTGAGAATTTCAGAGGAATGAGCGTTACCATTCCACATAAGATTGCAATCATTGATCTTGTGGATGAAATTTCCGATCTGGATAGAAATATCGGCTCCATTAATACGGTTATCAATGAAAAAGGCAAATTAATCGGTTTGGGTACGGATGGGCCGGGTGCTCTTAAGGCAATCAGGGATGCAGGAGTCAACCTTGAAGGGCAAAAAGTATTAATGATTGGCTCAGGCGGAGCAGCGCGCGCTATCGCCTTTACTCTTGCACAAAATGCCGGACTTGAAAAACTCACACTTTTAGATATTGATGCTGCCATGATGAATAAACTGGCTTCCGATCTCAAAGCAGGCACAAAAGCAATAATAGAATCAGATATGCTGACAGACACTTCTCTTTCTGCGAATATGAAACAGGCGGATCTGGTTATACACTGCACACCCGTAGGCATGCACCCGAAAGAAGATGCTTCGCTTGTGCCGCCGCAACTGTTTAAACCCGGCCAGGTTATTTTTGATGTTGTTTATACGCCACTTAAAACCAAACTGCTGAAAGAAGCGCAAATGCATGGCCTGAAAACCATATCGGGAGTAGAAATGTTTATCAATCAGGCGGTACTTCAATTTGAACGATTCACCGGTGCCGATGCGCCGGAAGAAGTAATGCGCCGGGTAGTTATGGAGCGTCTTAACTCATGAATATTGTATTAATAGGATATCGCGGAACAGGAAAGAGTGAAGTCGCAGGGATTCTTTCAGAAACTCTTAATATGAAAAGCATAGGTATGGATGCCGGAATTGTTAAAAAGGCAGATCTTACAATTCCTCAAATTGTTGAAAAATACGGTTGGGATAAATTCCGGAGTATTGAAACACAAGTTGCCCTTGATGTGTCAAAACTTGATAATGTTATTGTGGATACGGGAGGAGGCGTTATCGAGCGGCCTGAAAATATCGAAGCTCTTAAACAAAACGGGATCATATTCTGGTTAAAAGCCTCTGTAGATATTATTGTATCACGGATTGAATCCGGCACCGAGCGTCCGGCATTAACTCAAGGAAAAACATTTACCGAAGAAGTTGCAGAAGTTCTTCAAAGAAGAACCGCCAAATACAAAAGCGCTGCTCAGCATGAAATCGACACCGACCATATAACTCCCCTACAGGTTGCAGACAGGATTATTGCAATCTGGAAAAAGAGATAGCGCTTATTTATCCCCGGTTCTGTTTCAACCCCAATCTAAGAGATACCTATTAGAATTCCTTAGAAGAAACTTTTTTAAGAGTAATGGTGGTAAAATAATTTTTGTATTGTATTTCCTGTAGTCATCAAGATAAAAGATGTCTTAGATCTACAAGGTTTCATTCAGTAATCAACATAAATGAAATTGAGGTATGTTGAAAAAAGTGTACACCAATGTTAAGAAAAATTTTAAAACGGAGGTGGCACAATGGAAAGAATACCATATGGGAAATACAATAAAGAATTCAGAGAAGAGGCGGTAAAGCTTGTGCTTGAAGGCGGATTATCAGTGCTTGAAGCTTGAAGGCGGTTATCACTGGCGCCATCTACTTTAACTAACTGGATTAAAGCTTATAAGGCTGGAAAGCTGTCGGAAGTTGGAAGTACACATAAGCCATTGAGTGAACAAGAAATGGAGTTGGCACGACTTAAGCGGGAGCTTGTACATCACCAGCATTACTACAATAGAAAAGAGGCAATTCAGGATATCACAGAATATATAGAGATTTTTTATAACCGTCAAAGGCGTCAGGCCAGACTTGGCTATCTGTCTCCGGTTGTTTTTGAGAAGCAATTTTACGCATTAAAACAAGCGGCATGAAAAATAAATTGGTTTACACTATTGACAACAGGGGTCACCATATCATTTGTTTGTTAAACATAATCGGGGATTGAATATCCGCTAAGGAATTTATTATAATGTCTATTGCAAAAAATATTGAAAATATAATCACAAAATCATCCTGGATCAGAAAGATGTTCGAAGAAGGAACCCGCCTCAAGGCAGAACATGGAGAAGAAAATGTTTTTGATTTCAGCCTTGGTAACCCAAATATTGCCCCTCCCGAGGATTTCAGAAAAATACTTTCAGACACGGTTAATTCTTTAGGCCATAGAGATCATGGCTACATGCCAAATACCGGATATCCTCACGTATGCAAGGCTGTTGCTGACTATCTTTCTTCAGAACAGGGAGTTTGTGTGGCGGATAATAACATTGTAATGACCTGCGGTGCTGCCGGGGCATTAAATGTTATTTTGAAAACCTTACTTGATCAGGGTGACGAGGTTATTACTCCTGCACCGTATTTTGTGGAATACGGATTTTATGCCTCAAACCATGGAGGGGTTTTAAAGCCGGTGCCAACGGCAAAAGATTTCTCCATAGATATTAATGCCATTTCATTGGCCGTGACTGAAAAAACAAAGGCTGTTTTAATAAATTCTCCAAACAACCCGACAGGACAGGTTTATTCTGAAAAAAGCTTAGTCGGACTCGGTAAGCTTTTAACCGAAAAGAGCAAAAAATACGGCAAAATAATTTATCTTTTATCTGATGAGCCATATCGCAAAATTGCTTATGATGGAATCAAAATACCCAGCATCTTTACTTGTTACAACGAAAGTATAATTGCAACTTCGTATTCAAAGGATATTTCAATTCCGGGTGAACGTATTGGTTTTGCGGCAATAAATCCTGGCGCTATCTATAAAAATGAGCTTTATGGCGGAATGGCGCTTTCCAACAGAATTCTTGGTTTTGTTAATGCTCCTGCCATTATGCAGCGTGTTGTAGCTTTAATGCAGGGAATGAGTGTTGATGTTTCAATTTACGCCAAAAAAAGAAAGCTTTTGTGTGATGGACTATCGGACTGCGGGTACAAATTTATAAAACCATCAGGGACTTTCTATCTTTTTCCCGAAACTCCGATAGAAGATGATGTGGAATTTATCAGAGCGCTTCAGGAGGAACTGATTCTGGTTGTACCGGGAAGCGGATTCATGGGGCCGGGATATTTCAGAATAGCTTTCTGCGTACCGGATGATACCATCATAAATGCGATGCCGGGTTTTAAACGGGTTATGGAACGGTTCAGCTTCTGATAACTGCCAATGAATTTGGATAGAAGATATACATAGTTCGGCAACAAAAATTTTATTATCAGGGAGATTGAGGTTTGATATGAAATATTCGGAAGCCAAACAAGGCCGGATTTTTGTAATGCGTTTAGAGGACGGAGAAACAGTTCATGAGGAAATTGAAAAATTTGCCAAAAATCAGTCCATAACCGCTGCTGCAATGATTATTATAGGTGGCGCTGATAAAGGCAGTAAGCTTGTTGTAGGCCCGGAAAACGGGAAGGCAAAACCGGTCAATCCTATGGAACATGTTCTTGAAAACGTTCATGAAATTACAGGCACGGGAACCTTATTTCCCGATGATAATGGCAATCCTGTCATTCATATGCATATAGCCTGCGGAAGAAACGCAGATACCATAACCGGATGTGTACGAAATGGTATAAAAGTGTGGCAGATCATGGAAGTTATTATATTCGAACTTGTTGATACTACAGGAAAACGGGTTATTGATCCCGGCCTTGGGTTTAAATTGTTAAATCCCTGACCGGCTTTCCTCCGGCATGCAATTACTACTATCCGGCCATCTGCAAATTACCGGAATTAAATTATTTCAAACTATCCACAGCAGACGCTATATGCGGTTCGCGTTATTCAAAATATCTCAGAGTTTAGCCATCGGGGAGAATCTGTTAAAAGAATTAATAACAACATTGACTTAGCAAAGGTATTTTGGGATAATCCGCATCAATTTGTTTCCTGTTTACCATCTGGCATTTAGACGAGTTATCTGCTTATCGCGATCATAAAGGAGAAAGAAAATGAAAGAAAACGAAAATAAGTCAGGTTTATCCAAAACCTATAACAGAGGGTTGCCAACCGGTTGATCCGGATGACGTTAAACCTATTCCTCCGGCAGATCCTCCTTCGGTGTGGGATGAGCAGGCGGATATTGTAGTAGTCGGATTGGGCGGTGGTGTTATTGGCACTGCAAAGGCTGCGCAGATGGGAAGCTCGGTAATTGCAGTGGAGAAAATGCCGCAGGTAGGCGGAGCCACCTGGCATGCGGGTGCTCTGATGGTTTTTGGAGCCAAAAAAGTACCAAGGGCGGCTGGCTCTCCTCCTTTCAACCTGGAAGAAGCCGTACGGAAAGCTGTTGAACAATCGGGTTATACGGTAAACGAAGCCTTGACCCGTGCCACGATAATTAAATGCGGTGAAATGGTGGATTGGCTCGCAGACATCGGAGTAGAGTGGACTACTAATCCTTTTGGAACAGTTTATTCTCCTGCATTCAAGCAAGACCCTGACCATCGTGGCCATGCAGCATTGAGAGGAGCTATAAATGCCGCTTATGAATTCATGAATAAAAAAGGCGGGAAAACCATATTAAATACAAAAGTGGTTGCGCTTGTGATGGATAAAGGCAGAATCGTTGGAGTTAAAGCTATCCGATCCCCTGAAAACACTACCATATTCATCAAAGCCAATAAGGCTGTGATTCTTTCCGCCGGAGGTTTTTCGCACAATAAAAATATGCTCAAAAAATATGTGCCCACAGCCTATAAAGGAGTCGGCAGTGTATCAATGGCCCTGCCTTCCGATACCGGAGAATGTATCAGGATGGGACAGGGAGCAGGGGCGGACATGTCAGGTTACGACTCATTTTCCGGATTTGACGGAGGAATAGATTTTTCGGAAGTAAACGGTCCCTGGTTCCGGTTTTTAACCTCCGGTGATATACAGCTGGCAAGGGGCGCATGGCTTCACTTAAACAAGGCATGTGAAAGATTTATGGATATAAGCAGTTCTCCCCTTCAGTTTTTTTCCAGACCGGCTGCGATAATGGCTCAGCCGGGAAATCGGGCGTATGTGATTTTTGATAATAATTATGAAGAAAACATATGGAAACTTAAGCCTATGGGCAGTAAGGAGCCAATAACTCCGGATTTACCTCTTATGAAAGATTGGTTTGACCCGAAGCTGGCCAGTGCGGACTGGAAGGTCAGAGTAAAAGAAGCTATTGATATGGGAGCAATAAAAAGCTCAGATACGCTTGAAGGTCTGGCCGTAAACATGGGGCTTGATCCGGCAAGATTTAAAGCTGCGGTTGAAAAATGGAACGGCTATTGTAAAGCAGGGGCAGATCCGGAATTCGGGACTTTGCCTCAGCATTTAATACCGGTTCGGGATCCGCCATTTTATGGCACTAAAATAGGTTGCAGCATGGGCTCTACCTCATGCGGCCTGCGGGTGAATCCTAATATGCAGGTGCTTGATTTGAACCAGAATATTATTCCGGGACTTTATGCAACTTTTTTCACAGCAGGAGGAGGCGCCGGAGAAGTTTCGTTTGCACCTCCGGCTGTATGGTGTGCAGGCGGTTCCATGACAACTGCTTATATGGCTGGTGAACATGCCGCAAAGCAGAATGGATAGAAATCAGGCGAAAAAGGAATGGTTTTGCAGTTGGGTGAATGGACAGCTTATTTATAATTGAAGAAAGCGGAGATGCCAAGTTGAAAAAAACAATATTGTTAACTGCCATATTATTAATTTCAATATTGCTGCTCGCAGCTTGTAACAGTGAAGTGGTGATAGCCAAAAAGCCGGTTTCGGATAGTTTGCACTTTGTCTGGAATCAGGATGCACGTTGCGCCGACTGTCATGCTGCAGAAGTAAAATCAATGACAGATCCCAGCCTGCTGGCATCCAGGCATGCCGCTGCGCAAAATAACTGTTCGGATTGTCATGACATAAAAGACCTGCAAAAAGCACATAAGGATGTTGATGCAAGGCCGCCTGTGCCAGCACAAAAGTATTCCGGCGCGCTTTGTTTTAAATGTCACGGTAGCTATAAAGATATTATTGAGTTGACAAAAGGCAGAACCCGCTTAAACCCTCATGATTCGCACTACGGTGAGATAGATTGCTTTATTTGCCACAAGGTGCATACGGCAAAATCTCCAAACGAGTTTTGTCTTTCCTGCCATACATCTATGAATTAGAATGTGAAAAGGGATCGGGGGTCAGGGAACAGGTTCCGGGGTTCGGGGATCGGGGGCAGGAAAAGAATGTTGAGTGAATCTGGCAAAAGCCCCCCCAAGCTTATATGTTACGATAAAGTGTTATGCTGCTCACAAGCAATGCTGATAAGGAAAGTCTGTAATGGAAGCAGGTGAAAAACCCGGCAATGAAGGAAGTACGGTTATAACCACACATATTAGCGCCGACTTCGACGCAATAGCTTCCATGCTTGCGGCGCAGAAACTTTATCCTGGCTCCCTTGTTGTTTTTCCGGGATTACAGGAAAAAAACCTAAGAAATTTTTTCGTTGAATCAATGGTTTATCTTTTTAATATGGCGGATATTAAAAAGATGGATTTTTCAAATGTTAAAAGACTTGTTTTGGTTGATACCAGGCAACCTGGCAGAATCGGGAAACTATCGTCGCTTCTTGACAGAAATGATATTGATATTCACATATACGATCACCATCCGCCGACAGCAAATGATATAAAAGGCAGCCTTGAAGTTTACCGGCAGACAGGATCAACAGTTACAATTCTTGCCCAGATTTTAGAAGAAAAAAATATTGAAATTTCAGCTGATGAAGCAACTATAATGTGTCTTGGCATATATGAGGATACAGGTTCTTTTATATTTCCTTCAACCACTGAAGATGATTTTAAAGCCGCCGCTTTTCTGCTTTCCAAGGGAGCGGATCTGAATATAATTTCAAATCTTATTTCACGCGAAATAAGCCCGAAACAAATTTCACTTTTAAATGACATGATACTGGCCTCAGCAAGGCATAGCATAAACGGTGTGGAAGTCGTTATTACTTCAATATCGTCAGATTCCTATATCAATGACTTTTCATTTCTGGTTCATAAAATGGCCAAAATGGAAAACATAGACGCCATATTTGCAATAGCAATGATGGAAAATAAAGTATATGTTGTCGCAAGAAGCAGAATACAGGAAGTAGATGTAGGAACAATTCTATCCCACATGGGCGGAGGAGGCCATACATTCGCGGCATCTGCAACTATTAAAGGTGAAACAGTAACACAGATCGAACAAAAACTTTTAAAAATTCTGTACGAAAATATCAGAACAAGAAGAACGGCAAAACAGCTCATGTCTTCTCCTCCTATTACGGTTAGCGGTGAGGTCTCATGCAAGGATGCAAGCGGTATTCTTACACGCTATAACATCAATGCACTTCTTGTTACTGAAAAAAAAGACGGGAAAGAGGAATTGCTTGGTTACATAACCCGCCAGGTTATAGAAAAAGCTCTTTATCATAAACTTGATGACGTTATGGTGAAAGAATATATGACAACTGAAGTAGCCTCAGTTGAGCCGGATGCGGAACTTCTGGAAATTCAGAATAAAATCATTGAAAACAAACAGCGTATCCTTCCCGTTATTGATAAAGATGTCATAACAGGAGTTGTGACCAGGACGGATCTTTTAAACATACTTGTAAGACAGTCCCAGCAAAAAAATTCCGAACTTCATGATCAGCCAAGTGAACATACTCATGCCCGCACAAGAAACATAGTAAAATTTATTGAAGAGCGCCTTTCCAAACATCTTATAGAGATATTAAAAACCATAGGAAAAGTTGCAACCGAAACAGGATTCAGAGCTTATGCTATCGGCGGGTTTGTCCGCGATCTGTTGCTTTACAGAAAAAATGAGGATGTTGATATTACTGTAGAAGGAGATGGAATTGCGTTTGCAAAAAAATATGCACCTCTGGTAGGTGCACGCTTACATATATACGAAAAATTCGGAACCGCAGTAGTTATTTTTCCTGATGGTTTTAAAATTGATATTGCTTCAGCCAGAATGGAATATTACAAATTTCCGGCAGCTCTTCCCACTGTTGAAATGAGTTCAATAAAACTTGATCTTTTCAGGAGAGATTTTACGATAAATACAATGGCTATCCAGCTCAATCCTGAAAGATTCGGAACCCTTATTGATTTTTTTGCGGCGCAAAAAGATATCAAAGAAAAGGCGATTAAAGTATTACACAATTTAAGTTTTGTGGAAGATCCTACCCGTATATTCCGGGCCATAAGATTTGAACAACGATTCGGATTTACTATAGGCAAACTTACATCGGGATTGATAGAAAATGCCGTTAAAATGGATTTTTTCAAGCGTCTGAGCGGCAGAAGGGTTTTTTCGGAGCTTCGTCAGATTCTTGAAGAAGAGAATCCCATATTCTCAATAATCAGGCTCAATGATTATGGCCTTCTCAAGGTGATTGACCCCTCAATAATATTAAATAATGAACTGATTTCATATTTAAATTCGGTTAAACAGGTTGTCTCATGGTACAATTTGCTTTTTCTTGAAGAATCATATATCAAATGGGCCGTTTATTTTATGGCGCTCTTCGGACATTGTAAAAAGGAGGTAACGGAAAATGTGTGCACCCGCTTTGAAATCGCTCCTAAGCAAAAGAGCATTTTCTGCGAAGAGCGGATTGAATCTGAACGATGTCTCCGCGAACTCGAAAACGGTTACAACATAACAAATGATATGCTCTATAATATGCTTTTCCCGTTCAGGATAGAGATTATACTGTATATGATGGCAATCACAAAAAGAGAACGGGCAAAAAAAGCAATATCATTTTTTATAACACAACTCAGGATGGCAAAATTATCGGTATCCGGAAAAGACTTGAAAACGCTGGGTCTTGAGCCGGGGCCCCTTTATAAAAATATATTACAGGCAGCTCTTAATGCCAAACTAAACGGCCTGCTTAAAACAAAATATGATGAGATGGATTTTATAAAAAATTATGTACAATAACTTTGAAATATTCAAAATAGTTTTAATGATGGTGCCTCTTATTTTATCCGTAACAATTCATGAAGTTGCTCATGGTTATGCTGCTTACAGATTGGGAGACAATACTGCAAAACTTGCAGGCAGATTGACCTTAAATCCGCTGAAACACCTTGATTTAGTGGGTTCATTTATACTTCCGGTAATGCTTAAGCTTGTAGGGTCTTCTGTGATTTTTGGTTATGCAAAACCGGTTCCTGTAAATTTTACCAATTTGAAAAATTTTAAAAAAGATACGATAATCGTGGCTTTTGCAGGAGCAGCAGCAAATATTTGTCTGGCACTTATTTCAGGCGCGCTTTTTCACTTTATAATGCAATATGAAGGGAATTTTCATGATCCCGGTACAATATCAATTCTTGCCAATATTGTTTATATGCTTTATTTCAGTGTTTTTATTAATGTTATTCTTGCAGTTTTCAATCTTATCCCTATACCGCCTTTGGACGGCAGCAGAATTCTTGCCATGCTTCTTCCACATCCGATGAGAATTCAGTTTGCCAGAATTGAGCGTTTTGGAATGATAATATTAATTATTTTTATGTTTTCAGGCTTATTAAATAAAATCATAGATTATGTCGCAATGCCTATTGTTAGCTTTCTTCTTAGAAGCTGAAATTATAGTTTAACAAAGGAGCCGGTTTCGAAACGTCCCATTCAGGCCGATCTTTTGCGTTGGGCTCAAATTTTGCATGCAGTGAAGCATAGCGTTATCCTTGAAATACTAAATGTATTCATGTGGTTAAAATTTTAGCCCGCCTTGACCTTGACCAAACCGAAACGAAAAGTGGCTCAGAGGAGTTTAAATGACCGAAAAAAAACGGATATTAAGCGGAATGCGCCCCACGGGTCCGCTTCACCTTGGCAATCTGCACGGAGCGCTGATGAACTGGATACAGATGCAGGAAGAATATGATTGCTTTTATTTCATTGCAGACTGGCATGCACTGACAAGCGATTATGAAAATACATCCATGCTCGCAGAATATACAAAAGAAATGATAATAGACTGGCTGAGCGCCGGTTTGTCACCGGATAAAAGCACAATGTTTGTCCAGTCCCAAATAAAAGAACATGCCGAACTTTTTCTGCTTCTTTCCATGATAACTCCGGTGCCCTGGCTTGAGAGAAACCCGACATACAAAGACCAGATTATCCAGCTAAGCAATAAAGATCTTTCCACTTTCGGGTTTCTTGGCTATCCGGTGCTTCAGGCAGCTGATATTATAATGTATAAACCGTTCGGCGTGCCGGTGGGCATTGATCAGGTTCCGCACGTTGAAATCACAAGAGAAATAGCAAGAAGATTTAATTTTCTTTACGGCCAGATATTTCCCGAACCTGAAGCAATACTGACCAAAACACCCAAGATACTCGGTTTTGACCGGCGTAAAATGAGCAAAAGTTACAACAATGCCATCTTTCTTTCAGACGCACCGGATGCCATATCCTCTAAAGTTTCATTGATGATAACAGATCCTCAGAGAGCAAGAAAAAAAGATCCGGGAGATCCTGAAGTATGCAATGTTTTTGAATTTCATAAAATATATACGGACGGCAGTATTACCGCAGATATAAACGCAAAATGCCGGATTGCCGGGATCGGATGTGTTGAATGCAAAAAAATAATGGCTCAAAATCTTGCTGTATCTCTTGAACCTATAAGGGAAAAGAGAAAATATTATGAGGCAAATCCAAAGATAGTTGATGATATAATCGCAGATGGTAATATCAGGGCAAGAAAAGTAGCGGTAAAGACAATGGAAGAAGTCAGGAATTTGCTCAAAATATAGATTGTGCATAAAGATATCCCATGTCTGAAGAACAGGAAGAAATATATGAAGTCCATTTAAAAGATATATTTGAAGGTCCTATGGATCTTCTTATTCATCTTATAAAAAAGAACGAGGTTGACATTTATGACATTCCGATCGCTCTTATAACTGATAAATATCTTCAATATATCGACTGGATGAAATCCATGAATGTCAATGTAGCCGGTGATTTTCTCGTTATGGCTGCAACTCTTACCCATATAAAATCAAAGATGCTTCTTCCGGTGCAGGAGGAAGATGAAGATGACCCGAGGATTGAAATTACAAGGCCGCTTCTTGAATATCTCCAGATGAAGTCTGCGGCTGAGCATCTTCTGGAAAGAAACATTCTTGGTGAAAATACTTTCAGCAGAAGTCCGGACAGAAAAGACCTTGTAATAGATAATGAAGACAGAGTGATAAATGTCGGCCTCTTTGAACTGATGGACGCATTCCAGAGGTTGCTTGATAAAATTCCGGCTTTTAAGGAACTTGATGTTTCTCCCGCCGGAGCTTCGGTGAAAGACAAAATCAACGAGCTTCTGGACATACTGGAAAAAGAGGGCAGTATTACCTTCGATCAGCTTTTTGATGAAAATGCAACAAAGAGTGATTTAGTGATAACTTTTCTTGCTATTCTGGAAATGGTAAGGCTGGCCATCATCAGCATTGTCCAGCATGTTCAATCAGGCATAATAAGACTGTTTTATTTATGAGAGGCTTGGATGCCATGGCTATTCCAACGGAACAGGAATTAAAAAATATTATTGAAGCCCTGCTTTTTGTGGCCGATACTCCTCTTCCGGTAGAGCGGATAAAAAGTGTTGTTCCGGCTGATACAAAAACCATTAAAGATATATTATCCGGGTTAGCCACAGAATACGAACAGAGAAACGGAGGCTTTTTTCTTATGGAAGTCGCCGGAGGATACCAGATTCGCACAAAACCGGAATATGCCGAATGGGTTAAAAAGCTTGTACAGCCGAACCCTTTGCGGATGAGCAAGGCAGCTCTTGAGACTTTAACCATTATCGCATATAAGCAGCCGGTAATCAGAAGCGAAGTAGAGCATATAAGAGGCGTGGACAGCGGCGGCATTTTGCGGATGCTGCTTGAACTCAAACTTATACGTGTTCTGGGAAGAAAAGATATACCCGGCCGTCCTCTTATCTATACAACAACAAAGCGTTTTCTTGAGATATTCGGATTAAAGGATTTAAGAGATCTGCCGACTCCTGAAGAAATAAAAGGTCTTGTAAATCCTTTGCTTCCCGAAAAGCGGCACCCTGATCAGTTGCCATTGATACCTGATGAAGATATTGAAAATGTTCCCAAAGATACTCTTATTAGTGAAGATGATAAAAATAACTTGACTTAAAACTTAATAAATCGTTATTCTGAGAAAAAGTTTTTCGAATATGGGCGGTTAACTCAGCGGGAGAGTGCTACCTTCACACGGTAGAAGTCGCTGGTTCAAACCCAGTACCGCCCACCATACAAATTCAATGAGTTATCATAGTTCTATTGCCATAAACAGTCAGGATGCCAGATTCTATCTCAAAAACTGTCCAAATGTGCAAATCGATGGGGATAATGATGGCGTTCCCTGTGAATCACAATGGTGCAACTAAAAATAATATAATTTGCTTAACTAAACGTTTCTCTCGCCCAGCGAAGCCCGAATCGTTGGGATTCTAAATATATTGTTTCGGGAAGTTATGGTACCTTCATATCAAATTTTGGTAAATGGCATTGGTTACAATCAAGAACCGACTGAGCGTGGTTCTTATGGCACAAAGTACAGCGGGCTTCACCGATATGTGACTTGTGAGGATTTGTGATCCCGGCTTTTATGTTATCAAGCTTTTCTGTCTTTTTAGCCAGTTCAGTATAGCCTGCCATGGCAGCCCATACATATACTATCGTCAGGTCTTGCGTATGGCGAGCCCTTATCATGGCATGATTCACATGCGATATCTTTGTCTTTATGTTTGTTGATCTTCGGTAATTTATTTGCGCCAAATACAGTTGGTGCAGGCAGATTTATAATCAAAAACAATGTTAATAAAATTTTAATTATCACAGAGACCTTTACCGATTGCTTCATCAGAGTTTTCTCCTTAAGATTTATCTGTTTGAGTTTATCATTTTAAAGCCGGCTTCAAATCAGATGCTGATTCTTAATTGCAAAACATATACAACCTAACCCAGAACCTCTTTGGCCGCAAATATGCCGGCTAAGCGACCACCGGGTAATACGAATCCAACGCTTCCGCCGCCAGCGGCATTTTCTCCTGCTACAAACAGGCCGGGGATCAGGTCCCATTGTTTATCCAGAACGTGGAATTTTTCATCAATTACAAGACCTCCGTGGGTGTTGAAACAGCTTCCGCCCTTCTGTCCAACTCCATAAAAAGGAGCTGTGCGGATTGGGTGCATATAAATCGGTTCCTTAAAAAAGTCGGCGTCTTCGCCTGCATCACAGAGCATATTGTAGCGATCAACCGTTTTGACCAGCGCTTCGGGATCGAGACCTAATTTCTTTGCCAAATCAGTGATGCTGTCAGCCTTCTTGATTACCCCCTTGGCAAGATAGTGTTTAAATTGCTGTTCAAACCAAGGGCTTGGGTATTCGCAGAAGAGAGGATGGAATTTTTTGATAATATCTTCTTTGATGGTCTCGTAAAAAGTAACATTTTATAACACAGAACAGATTCAAAAGCACCACCCTCAAGCTGCAAACCAGGTCAAAATCGACATTGCCGATGCCAAATACGATATTATTAAAAACTACAACTACATCAGGAGCAAGGGCTCCATACCCATAATCGATTACAATCCCAGAAAC
>NZ_JBAMMY010000026.1:0-5652 GCF_051233685.1 Desulfobacterium sp. N47 | reverse complement strand
TCATCGCCAAGGACGCGTTGGCTGATGATTTTAATGCCGTTTGCAACAAAAACCAGAAACTCTCCCGAAAATCTTTCGTGGACGCGCTGTTACGGATGGTCGCGTGAGTAAACCATGCATCATTTCGGTGAAACTTTAGTTGTTAATTATAAAGACATTTTATTTTTTAATAACTTCCGGCAAATAGTAATGTCAAGATTATTTATATAATCCTGTCGCAACAATGAGTTTTGCAATAGCGGATTTATGATTTTCTGAATTCAGCTTTTATCATTCCCTGCTTTATTCTGCTTAACAAATTTTAAGACTGATACAGATTGGTCTTTCAAACATAAGAAGATTCGTGTAAAAGAAATAATATAGCTATTTTTGTCTTTCCTGTCTTTATCTGCCGCTGAAATGGCAATTTGCATACCTTTTTTGCGTCATACAACAGGAGGTTTAATTGAAGTTAAAACAGATTGCTGTCAATATAGAAAATTCACCGGCCCGTTTGTTTGAAGTAGTCCGTATCCTGGGTGATGCCGGAATCAATTTAAGAGCCCTTAACCTTGTTGATACCGGAAAGTCCGGAATACTGCGGCTTATTGTTTCCGATCTTGCCAAAACAAGGCGTATACTCATGGAAAAGCAACTGCCTGCGATAGTCGATAATGTAGTTGCCGCTGAGATTGAAGATAAGGCCGGGCAGCTTGCCGCAATGCTTGAACCTTTACAGAATGCTGATGTGCGTGTAGTTTACATGTATACTCATATCGGTTTTTTATCAGGCAAAACCGTCATGATTTTCCGTTTCAGCGACAATGATAAGGCAATTGAAATTTTACGTAAAAACGGGATAAAGCTTATTGATTCCAAAGCACTTGGGATACATTAAAAAATTATCCGGCAAAAACTGATAGCCGGTTATTTTTTTAAGAAAGCCTGTTTTTATAATCTTCATAACCAAACTTTTTTATAATCCGGATATCTCCTGATTTATCCTTTATGGCAATAGATGGTAAGCGGATGCCATTGAAAGTATTGTTTTTAACCATTGTGTAATGAGCCATATCCTCGAACACGATTCGCGAACCTGTCTTAAGCGGTTCAGGAAAAGAATAGTCTCCTATAATATCTCCTGCAAGGCACGTTACACCACCGAGCCTGTATGTGTGCCTGTATTCTCCGGGAAGTCCGGCTCCTGTTATATTCGGCCTGTACGGCATTTCGAGAACATCGGGCATATGTGTGGCAGCCGAGGTATCCAATATAGCGATATTCATTTTGTTATAAATAATATCTACAACCGATGTCTCAAGAACACCGGCATTCAGCGCAATTGCTTCTCCAGGTTCAAGATAAACATCTAAAGGGTGACGTTTCTTAAAATCATTAATAAGATCGCATAAAAGTTTTACATCATAATCTTTTCTGGTTATATGATGCCCGCCTCCGAAATTTATCCATTTCAATCTGTTAAAAAATAGCCCGAATTTTTCTTCTACTACCTTTAATGTTCGCAAAAGAGAATCCGAATTAAGCTCACAAAGATTATGAAAATGAATGCCGCTAATGCCGTCCAGCTCATCTTCCTTGAAATTATCCCTTGTTGTACCCAATCTTGAAAATTGACCGCAGGGATCGTAAATAGTTGTCCGGACTTCCGAATATTCGGGATTAATTCTTATTCCGCACAAAATCTTTTTTTTACTTGCAGTAACATCGGCTTTAAAGTGCCTCCACTGTGAAAATGAATTAAAAACAATATAGTCTGCGTAGTTTAAAATTTCGTTGAATTCGGAATCGCTGTATGCCGGAGAACAAACATGCACTTTACTGCCAAATTCTTCATACCCCAATCTTGCTTCATCTGCTGAGCTTGCAGATATACCGCTAAGATACTGTCTTATCAGGGGAAAAACGCTGAACATGGCAAATCCTTTAAGCGCCATGATAATTCTTGCACCGGTTTGCTTTTGAACCGAGTCAAGAATTTTTAAATTCCGCTCAAGTGCTTCTTCCTCAAGAATATAACATGGTGTTGATATACGTTTAATTTCAGCATACTCCATTTTGATATACAAAAGAAATTTTTATTGCAAAATTATAATAGTTAGAACCATCGACTCATTCCCCGATAAATTTTTCAATCCAGGGCAGGCCGTGCATTCCAAGTTTTTCCATGAAAGGAGAAGGATCAAATTGCTCTACATTAAACACTCCTTTTGCTTTCCATTTGCCGGTAAGCATCATCATAGCCCCTATCATGGTGGGCACTCCGGTGGTATAGGATATTGCCTGCGCTTTTATTTCTTTGTAAGATTCGGCATGATCACAGATATTATAAATATAATACTTTCTTTTTTTACCGTCTTTTATGCCTTCAATCATACAGCCTATACAGGTTTTGCCTTTGTAGTTTTCGGCAAGAGATGCAGGCTCGGGAAGAATGGCTTTTAAAAATTTTAACGGAACAATCCTGTTTCCCTCAAAATCAACCGGGTCTATTCTTGTCATGCCCACATTTTCAAGAACTCTGAGATGCGTCAGATATTCCTTTGAAAAAGTCATCCAGAACCTGATACGCTTTATGCCGGGTATGTTATTGATAAGAGATTCAAGTTCTTCATGGTACATAAGATACATTTCCTTTGGTCCAATTTCGGGAAAATCAAATGTCTTATATACTGAAAGAGGATCAGTTTCCACCCATGCTCCGTTTTCGTAATACTTACCTCTGGCTGAAACTTCTCTTATATTTATTTCGGGATTGAAATTAGTTGCAAAAGGATGTCCGTGGTCTCCGGCATTACAGTCCATTATGTCAATATAATGAATTTCATCAAAGTGGTTTTTAGCGGCATGGGCGCAAAAAATGTTTGTGACTCCCGGATCAAATCCGCAACCAAGAAGCGCCATTATTCCCTTTTCCTTAAATCTTTCATGATAATCCCACTGCCATTTATAGCAGAATCTGGCTTCATCGGGCGGCTCATAATTTGCTGTATCAAGGTAGTCAACGCCAGTCTCAAGGCATGCATCCATAATGGTTAGATCCTGATAAGGAAGTGCAGTATTAATAACAAGATCCGGAGATATTTTTCTAATGAGTTCAATCAGTTCAGGTGTATTATCAGCATCGACTTTCGCTGTTTCAATAGGTCTTGAAATCTGTCTTTTTATTTTTTCACATTTTTCAACTGTTCTGCTTGCAAGCACAATTTTTGAGAAAACATCCGGAACCTGGGCACATTTATGGGTTACCACGCCTCCGACTCCACCTGCACCAATTATAAGAACATTGCTCATCTGCATTTTCCTCTAAAGCTTAATTTTATTAAAATAGTTGATACCCCTGATATTTTTTTCCATTACTTAAGATCCTCCGGTATCATAAAGGTAACAAAAAATCAAAACTCATTCGAAAGACGCAGCAATTCTCGCTAAATGTTATTTTTCGATCGGTAGTAAGATTTGTCATAATAATATTCCAATTGCCTGGTTGTAATTGGGCATATTTACCCATACCCAATCGGCAAAAATTTATTGTTTACTTGCAATATTCCAGGGGTACCAACGACAATATGAACGGACACGTCAGTTTAATTTATGATTTTTGAAATTAGCTCATATAGATTGTTATTTGAACAAAAAAATACATACAGCATTTCAAATCAAGCATGCAACTGATATGATAAGTTTATATCCTTATCACTAAAAAAGGCGCACTCTTTTGAATTATAGCATACCTTGATTATGCTATAATTGTCTTGACAAAGATGTATGCCTTAAGTAACGGAACTTCTTTAGTTAATAGTCGGCCTGAAAAGTTTGATATATATTCAAAAGCAACTGGAATTTTTTTTGTATATTTAAAACATGTGTTTGGAAACCAATTATTATACATAATAATTTAAGGATTTTAAACAACTCACAAAGTTCTTGAAATTAATATACGAGGAAACTTATGAAGAAGGTCAGAGTTGAAGATGCGGTTGGGATGGTTTTGCCTCATGACATGACGCGGATTGTGCCCGGAAAATACAAGGGAGTTGCATTCAGGAAAGGTCATGTTTTAAAGGAAGAAGATATTCCGGAATTACTCAAGCTGGGAAAGCAGACTATCTATGTTTTGAATCTCTCAAATGTCTACGTTCACGAAGATGATGGCGCCTTGCGTATCGCTGCTTCAATCTGCGGTGATGGAATCCGATGGACAGATCCAAGTGAAGGAAAATCAGGTATAATCTGCAAAGCAGACGGGCTTCTTAAGATTAATATAAATGGGCTTCTTAAGATTAATAAACTGGATAATATAATTGTATCTACTATTAAAACCAATTTTCCATGTAAAAAAGATCAGGTTGTAGGCGGTACGCGGATAATACCTCTGATAGTATCCCGAAAGAAGATTGAAAGGGTTGAAGCTATTGCAAAAAAGTATAAACCCATTATCAGTTTGTTGCCATACCGAAAACTTAAGGTAGGAGCAGTAGTCACCGGCAGTGAGCTTTACAAAGGTTTAATAAAGGATGAGTTCGACAAGTATGTGGGAAATAAAGTCAGTGATTTCGGTTCGAAGGTAGTAAAAAAGATACTTGTTCCTGATGATCCGGAAATGATTGCGGACGCTATTAACGAACTTGTTGATTTTGGATGTGAACTGATTATCACTACCGGAGGTCTTTCAGTTGATCCGGATGATGTTACAAAGCAGGGAGTTAAAAAAGCCGGGGGCAAAATTATTGTTTACGGTTCACCTATTCTTCCGGGTGCTATGTTTCTGTATGCTGTTGTTAAAGGTATTCCCATCCTCGGCCTTCCTGCTTGTGTTTATTATAATTCTACAACAATTTTCGATCTGGTTTTTCCCAGAGCCCTGGCGGGAGACAAAATTACAAAAGAGGGAATTGCACAAATGGGCCATGGAGGCTTTTGCTTAAACTGCAAAAAATGCCAGTATCCTGTTTGCCCGTTCGGCAAGTAATATGAGGGAGATCTTCTATGCCACAAAATAGATTAAATCAACTTGGCATCAAAGGAGCAGCAGGTGATATGGCCAGCGCTGTTGCTTGGCGGCTTTATATAGCCAATATCAGATGCCGTAGATAGTGACCGCAACCATCGGCATGACCACCGCATGCATGTTTTACAGTCATTTCAGGTATTGAGTTGTTTTCGAATAATGCGAGATTGTCTTTAACTGAGCCTTTTGAAGCTTTATAGACTTTAATCCCCATTTCATTCAATCTATTGATAGCACCTGCACCAATGCCTCCAACTACTATAACATCAACCATTTTCCCATCTAAAGCTTTTAAAGGGCTGCACTTACCGTGTGCATGGCCTAAATCCTGGTTATTAATAGTG
Source organism: Desulfobacterium sp. N47 (assembly GCF_051233685.1). NCBI lineage: Bacteria > Pseudomonadati > Thermodesulfobacteriota > Desulfobacteria > Desulfobacterales > Desulfobacteriaceae > Desulfobacterium > Desulfobacterium sp. N47. The sequence goes on along the minus strand of NZ_JBAMMY010000026.1, from coordinate 300 downwards.
CTAATTGATTTTGTTTCTATATTAAAAACAACAAATTGTGGGGCAGTACCAAAATGACCGAACACTTCACTATCTAATCCTTTATCCAATTCAACCGGAAAACATATTTTCATTATAAAACTCCTTTCTTAGATCCGCCTGCGCTATTCTTTAAAAAAATTCAGTAGTGTCCGGTTAGGTTTTTGCATATAAAGTTTGTTCTTTGACAATTCGATTATCAGACTGTGTATTTTTTCCACAGGCACGCAATTCATTCTGGATATTGTTTCTAAGCTGACGAATCCTTTTTATTGATACAGG
>NZ_JBAMMY010000022.1:0-27817 GCF_051233685.1 Desulfobacterium sp. N47 | reverse complement strand
GACTAAGTTGGGCAAGGCCGTTATCGTTACCGGTTTAATGATCAGGGAGATGTTCGTAATCCCTGAACTGGCAAGACTCAGAACCGCTTGCCAATAAATTCTTTTGCCATTTTTGCAAGAACTTTACAATTAAGGGACTATAGCATTTATCTTCTATTGCTGAATGCAAAAAGGCGGTGCTTGACAAAATGTTAAAAAATGTTACTCTGACCGCATTTATATGTCAAGATACAGGTTTTAAAAGTTTTGTAATAGTTATAAACCAATTGTAGCTTTAACAACTATGGAACAAACAAATCTTTATTCCGATGCCCATCTTGTGGTTGCTGCTATCAGGATTCTTGAACGCCGCAATTCCGTACCGCCATCTATAGACAATATCTCTGAATTTCTTTCTTTTTCACCTGAACAGGGCAATTATATCTGCAGAAAACTTGATGAAACCGGAGTAATTGAGATTGTGGAAGGCCCCTTTGGAACAAGACTATTTTTAAAAAACCATCTGGCTTTAGAGGATATTCCTAAAAATATCAAAACAAGCAGTATGGGTGAAGAGCTGGAAAAATTCAAAAACTCCAGAAAGGAACTGGACCAAAGAGTAAAGTCCATTCAGGCAGAGCAGGCTGAAAAGAAAAAAAATCTTTTCGCCAAGCTTGAAGACCAGCTTAAAAAACATCTTGAGGCTAAATAAGGCTGCAGCATGAGAGTAAAAAGCTGATGAAATATCTTGTTATCGGAGGATGTGGCTTTATAGGCTCTCACATAGCCGAAAAGCTTGTCCGGGATGGAAAATCAGTCAGAATCTTCGATAATCTCTCATCAGGATATGAAGAAAACATTTCTTCTTTCAGAAATAAAGTGGAATTCATCAAATCGGATATTAGAGACATTTCCGCAATCAATGCCGCTATGGCAGGAATCGATTATGTTTTTCATGAAGCAGCCCTTGTATCCGTATTTGATTCCGTAAAACGCCCGAAAGACAATCACGATATAAACATAACCGGAACTATAAATGTTCTTTTAGCAGCCCGCGAAGCAGGGGTAAAGAGGCTGGTCTTTGCTGCCAGCGCAGCTGCTTACGGCAATAATCCGTTGCTTCCCAAAAAAGAAGATATGAAACCGGAACCCGAGTCTCCCTACGGCCTTGCCAAGGTTACTTCCGAACAATATCTTGCTCTTTTTTCCAAACTATACGGTCTTGAAACCGTAAACCTGAGATATTTTAATGTTTACGGCCCCCGCCAGGATCCCGGTTCGATGTATTCGGGTGTTATTTCCAGGTTTGTTGAAGCCGTGTTGAAAGGCGAATCTCCTACTGTTTACGGAGACGGAAGCCAGACAAGGGATTTTGTTTTTGTAGAAGATATCGTTCAGGCCAATCTTCTTGCAATGCATACACCGGGCATCGGCTGTGGTGAAATATTTAATATTGGTTCAGGAAAACAAACTTCCTTGCTTGATTTGCTTGAAATTTTAAAAGATATTACCGGCAGTGATTTTGAGATTAAATTCGCCGAATCCAGACAGGGAGATATCAAACACTCCGTAGCAGATATAACACTTGCAGTGCAAAAACTTTCCTACTCACCAAAGTATGACGTTCAAACGGGATTAAAAAGACTTGTAGATTATGTTGTTGGGCGACCGAACTAATAAATAAAGAAATAATGGTAATATGAAAAAGCAAAAAACCGTAGATGAACTGAAAGAGAATGCAATAATTTTCTGGCCTATTGAAATATGCAAGAAAGAACAATCGACAAGTGTAATTCCCTTGCTGCTAAAGAGTCATGAGAAATTCATTAGCATCCTTCATTTATCTGATTCTGATCCAATGGCATGGAAACAAATTGTAGACAAAGTTGAGGATATGCCATCCAACCTTTTTTTAAAGCATCTTTGCGTCTTATCTGATATTGGCGGAGAAAAATTAATGCGGTTTAGAAGCGAACTGCCAACTATTTTAGATAATAATGAACTGATTTTCAATTGGAAGAATAAACAGCATAAAGTATCAATTGAAGAGTCTTTCTTATAAATCATCATGGAGTAATAAGTCGCTTTGTACCGATGGTGTTGGCATTCAATCCGAAAAAGATTCCGATGAATCGATAGTAGATGTCTGCATGTTATTATTGTTTGGCGGTTCATCTATTAATCCTGGTCTACCGAATGAAATCGTTGAAAAGTGTATTATCGGAGGAATGTTAGGAGAAAAAAGAACAATAGAAAAATTTGTTAAGGAAAGGTATATTTGGGTTAGCAGAATTACAGGTGGAGCCACAGCAAATGCAATGGGATATTTTGCACAAAATTATGTTTTGGAAAAGTTGAAAAAGCATTTGCCATCCTGGGATTTTTCGCTGAAAAGTATACCAAATATTAGCCAGAATGCCGGTAAAACTGATACTCAATTCGATATCGTGGCAAAATCCCCTAAAAATAAGTATTGGGCTATCGAAGTAAGTTTTCAGGTTACTACGAATAGCACTATCGAACGAAAATCTGGGCAGGCACAAGCACGCCAAGAACTGCTTCATCGATACGGACACAGAATAGCTTATGTCATAGATGGGGCAGGAAATTTCGAAAGAAGTTCGGCTTTGCAGACTATCCTTAACTTCAGCGATTGCAGCGCTTCATATAATGATAAAGATATTAAACAGTTAGCAATTGCAATAAAAAAGGCTGAAATTTAATTATGGCACACAAAAGTGAAAATTCTAAGCCGCTTATTGAGAATACTATAAATTTAAAGAATTGGAGTGATCTTCTCGATACTGATTTAACAAACAAGAACGTTTATTTGTTACATCTTGACACTGAGTTGGCTTATTCATCAACAGAGATAAATAATATTTCCTTTAATCTTGAACGGTTTATTTTTGAATTGTCTGATGAGTGTGTAATTTCCTTTATTATTTCACCTGAAAACGCTCTCAATTTAATTCATAGCCTTCAAAAAAAGTTGTTTCTTAAATTGTGGATAAGTATTCGTCGGGACAAACCTGTCATTAATAAAAACGAATTGCCAAATGCTCATGTTGGCCTGATAATTTTTTCAAAATATAAAAAGCCGCTTATACATTGTAAAACGCAGATAGCCTATACTTATTGCCCTGCATGTAAAAAAACTACAAAGGATTATGGGGGGAAAAAGCATCTTTATTCGCCCTACGGGACTTTAATGTCAGATGTATGGAGAGATATATCATATCATGACAGTATGTACCCAATTGAAATAATTGAAAGGCTAAAAGATTTGTTCGGTTTATTTCCTTACAAAGTTATTAACTATATTGATTTAAGAGAGTTATCATCTATAAAGTATAACCGTAATGCAGAGATGAAAAAAAGAACAAGCTTTGAAGTTAATAATTCGGGAGAAAGCAGACTCATAAATAAAGACTGCTTCGAAGCTTTTAAAGAAATAAGAGATAATTCAATTGACTTTGCTTTTGCAGACCCCCCATATAATATAAAAAAGAAGTACCACAACTGGAATGACGCTATTGATATTAAAGAATATTTCGTATGGTGTGATAAATGGTTAGATGAATTGGCACGAGTTATCAAACCGGGGAGAACTGTTGCTGTTTTAAATATACCACAATGGCTTGTCAGGCATTTCCAACATATAAAAAGCAAACTGGATTTTCAATCATGGATTACATGGGAGGCACTGGGGCTGCCAGTCAGGAAAATCATGCCTGCACATTATGGTATTCTTTGTATGTCCAAGGGGGAACCACGAGGTGCAGTCGGCAGGATAGAAAAAATTAATTGGGATACAAGATACTATGAACTTAATACGTTGAAACAATGGTATTGTGTGAGACACCAATGTATAAAAATAAGAAATTCAATAAAATTAACGGATAGAGAAGAGCTATCTGATTTATGGTGGGATATACATCGACTGAAACACAATTCGAAACGGGTTGATCATCCTTGCCAACTGCCACCTCAGTTAATGCGCAGATTAATTGGATTATATACCATAGAAGGTGAATGCGTACTTGACCCATTTAATGGCGCAGGAACAACAACTTTAATTGCTCAGGAGTTAGGCAGGAGATTTATCGGATTTGAGTTAAGCGGAGTTTATCACAAAATAGCTCTAAATAGGCATGATGAGTTAGGATCGGGAATTGATCCTTTTGCAAAGAAAAAAAGTACCCCAACGGCTAAAAATAGCAGAGTAAAACGTTTAAAAAAACAGAAATATTTAATCCCTAAAAAGACTCTGCAATTGGAAGTTAAAAGAATTGCCGAAGAAATCGGACATGTTCCAACTCGTAACGATGTTAAAAAATATAGTAAATATCCTTTTAATTATTATGAAGAATATTTTATAGATTGGGGTGAAGTGTGTTCCGCTGTTGGTGATAAAGGGATGAAAGAGGAACCAGAAATTGAATATAACGAACCAAAATATAAACAACTGAGTTTATTCGAACGTATGAAAAGATACAAATTGGAGTTCGCCCAATCCGGCGGTGAAGTAGGCGGGGTTTTCTCCGCTCCGCTCCGAAAACCCCGCCGCTTACCTTAGCGCTATGGGAAATAACAGGTAAACCCGCTAAGCCAATCCAATGCCCCAGTTCCATTTACCTTCTCTTTTTTTCATTATTATATCAGCAGGCAGCGGCTCTATAAGGTTAACAAACATGCTGTAGCCGGCTTTAAGCAGTTCTTCTTTTTTATCCGTCAGATCAATGCTCCAGTTTGGATAAATCCAGAAGTTTGACCCGTATTTTGTTGCCCAGGCATGCTCCCCTTTTGGGCTGATAAACGGATAACCTGTTTGGATCTGGCTGGAAAGAGTTCTTGATATAGATAAGGGCCAGTTCCCTGAAAGAACCATTCCTAACGGAAGCGGAGAGTTTTTTATTAAATTCAGATAATCATCCCGCCCCAGTTCAGGACTTGCAATTGCGCCTGAAAAACCAAGCGAGTGTATTACTTTTAATGCAAGAACATTCCCTATATTGCAAAAGGGCCCGGCCCAGATATTAAGATTTCTGATCCCATCAAAAAGAGCAATCTGCCAGGCAACGTTCAAAACAAAGTTTTTGCTGCCTCTGGAAATCAAAAAATCAATATTTTCTTTAAGTTGTTTTTCTTCATCCGGCCATGTTACGGGCGGAAGCCACCAGCAGCAGGAGTAATCTTTTATTTTTTTTTCTTTAATATCATCCGGATCAAGCCATAATCCGGGTTTTGCTCCTTTATTTAATCGCGCATGATTTCTGTAAACATCAATCTCGCAGGTTGGTATATTCTCTTTGAACCTTTTGGGCAGTTTTGCGGTAAATGTTGACTCCGGATCATTTGCCAGAGATTCTTTCACAATTTTATTTTCAAGTTCGGATATCATGTCTTCAAGAGCTTTTTCACGTCTGTCTGTAAGAAATACATATGATCCAGATGCTGATTTGCTACCCGCTAAGGGTTTTATATATAACCGGCCTCTTTTGGGCACAAATTTGCCCACCCGCAATGTATTATGAGAAACCTCGTCTTCATAGCCGATACGAAGAAGGTCTTTGGGCAAAAGCTCTTCATTTGGTGAAAGCCATGGATTTTGTCCCGGCCCGCTAATTTTACCGACAAGAAGTCCCGAACCAGTCTGGCTATCTGTGCTTACAGGATTCTGAGGTCTCTGCGGGAGAAAATTATAGTGTGTGCCTTTTCTCCCAAGAGAGCGTGAAAGCAGTTCCAGTGCATTTTTTTTCTGTGCCGGGTCACTTCCCTGATCTCTGAATAATTTATAAGCACTTACAGTATAATATACATAGTGAGGGCCTTTTTTTCTTCCTTCGATTTTCCAAGCGCTTATTTCAGAAAGCGGCAATAAAACCTTTGATAAAACGTCAAGGCTGAGATCAACACAGGAAAAAAATCTGCCGGTTTTGCCTTTCTGGGTATAAATTCTGCGGCAGGGCTGTACGCATCTTCCACGCAGCCCGCTTTTGCCTCCGAAATAACTGCTCCAGTAGCATCTGCCGGAAATTCCGTAACAAAGCGCTCCATGTATAAATAATTCAAGAGAAAGCTTTTCGGGACAGGCTGCGGCAAGAGCTTTAATTTCATCAACGGAAAGTTCCCTGGGGATAACAACCCTGTCTATATCAAGGTTTTCACGTATAAGCTTTAAAGCCGCAGGAAAGGTTGCATTGGCAAGTGTGGAAAGATGAAGCTCGCCTTCAAAACCTGTTTGCTTTGCAAGGTCTATTAGTGCAAGATCCTGAATTATCAGACCATCAGGTTTAACCTGCCTTGATAGTTGCGCTATCAGACCCGCGGCAAAAGAAAGATCTTCATGTTTTAAAAGCGAATTTAAAGCGACATATACTTTAACTCCATTCTCATGGGCAAGCCGGCAAAGAGGAGAAAGTTCTTCAATTGTAAAGTTTTTTGCCTCCATGCGGGCAGAATAATTTTTAAGTCCGCAATAAACGGCGTCTGCTCCGGCAGCAATTGCAGCAAGAAACGAAGCCTTGTTTCCTGCTGGAGCAAGTATTTGAGGTTTATGATTATCCATTTATCCTTTTGAGCAAGATTCAAAACGTCTCATTCAGGCCGATCTTTTGCGTTGGGCTCAAATTTAGCACGCAGTGAAGCATAGCGCTATCCCCGAAATACTAAATGTATTCCTGTGGTTAAACTTTTCGCCCGCCTTGACCTTGAAGAAACTGAAATGTTTTGAAAGCGGCTCTTTTATTAATTTTATAAATTTATTCCAAGTCTGCTTTATCTTATAATTACAAGCTACTCCGGTCAAGGAATTAAAAACGGGAGCGCCTTTCAGACCTTGCCAAACAACTTCATCATAACAGGCAGGGACAGGAAGGGATTTGGAGTCAGTGTCAGTTTTTTTTGTATATTTTCCCGGAAGATAAATATTATATATCTTTTTCACATAATTTACGGCAGCAGTGCTGGTTTATATTGGTAATGGTTTTTTCGGATGATCTAAAACGCAGATTTTAAATATATATCTTGAAAAAGCAGGATTTGCTGATATTATAAAAAACTGATGAATGTGTAAACAAAATGAAAAAAATAAATTTTCGTCATACCGGTGAAAGCAGGAATCCATTAAATTCAGCATATTCCGGATGCAGGATCAAGTCCGGCATGGCGATTTGAGTGTTTTTTGCGATCCGTCAAAAAATGATGGTTTCGTAATAAGATATAATTCAGAAGAGGTTCAATATGAAACAAAAATATTTAATTTTAAAAGATGATGAAAACAACAAACTTATTATAAGTGAATTTGCAGAGCTTGATAAAGAAATCTTTTCATTGCTTTGCGAGGAAACATATGAAAAGAACATTATAAATGAAGCGATTTTACGAGGAAAAACAGAGCTGGTTTCTGCTATTCGCACTCACAATTTTTTCCCTCCGATTTTGCAGGCCGATAAACTGGCTGAAGCAATAAAATTTCTATATGATTCGCAAAGCGTTCAATCTACGGAAGTATTTTTTGATGATACCGATCATCTTGCTAAAGAATATGTTGAATTGCTGGAAGATGAACCCATAGATGAAGAACCGGAAGAGCTGGAAGAAATATTTGATGAAACATTTGATGAAAAATATGACGGCAAGACTCCTATAACCGGCCGCAAACCGAGCATATCAATCGCTGATGATGAATTTGTTGAAAGTGATGAGGAATTATAAGTTGAACATCTTTACCTTATTTGTTCTCTACTACGTTCTCCAGCGCCCCGTCCTTTATCCATCCTCTCTTTTTATCCGGCAGGCTGATAAGAGACCATCCTTCTTCTGATCTTTCATGGTGCACGACCGTACCTTCATGGAGTTTAAACAGGACTGTATCTTTGGCATCCGGTCCTGCGAGGATGTTTGTCTCTTTTTCCAGTATAACCGCTCTGTCGTCCGTACTTAAAATATACCATTTTAGGCCTGAAGAAGCGCCTGTTATCATCCATAAGATAAAAAGAATCATTGATGCATAATATGTCCATTCCGTTTTTTTAAATAGCCTGACAAAAAGGATTCCCCAGAAAAAGAGGTTTAATACGGCAAAACAGTACAACAACTCATTGAAATTAAAAGAACCTATCCAGAAGAAAGCCATTTCCCAAAAACTCAGGGGCTCTTCTATAGCGTCCTGAATCCGGTCTCGGGTATATTTCAGGTTAAAATTCAAATCCGGATCCCTTGGGATCAGGATACGGGCACGCTCATAGTTTAAAATTGCATATCCGGGCTTATCCAGGCGAAAATAAGCATTTCCAAGATTATAATACATATTCCCGTTTTTATATCCGGCTTTTATTAATTGCGTATAACTATCTGCCGCTTCCTGAAAACGATCCTGTCTGTAAGCTGTGTTGGCTTTAAAAAATGTTTCTTCATATCCGCTTGTTTGGGCAAGCCCGGCAGAAATCAGCATAAATAACGATATAAAGGCTATAATAGCTACATACCCAAAAGTTCTCACCGGAGCTCCTTTTCAACCTCTTTTATAATCTCTATGATCTTTTCTGCTAAACTGCATATTTCATTTCCCTTACCCGTATAAACCGCACCTTCCAGTTCCAGAATAATATCTCTGAATCTATCTGATGTTTCAGCGCTGACGCCTTTTGATTTTAACAGGTTATCAGCCTCATAAGCAGTAAGTGACCCAAGATCAAGTCCGAACCGGTTATTCAGGTAGTTTCTTAATTCGGATATCATATCGCCTGAACAAATTTTTCCATTTCTGCATTGCCGGATGATAATCCCGGCTGCTTTTTTAATTCTAACCGCAGCCATGGCTTTTTCTGATTTTATGCCATATTTTAATCCAAGAAATGTTAATAAATATATTAAAAAAGGTGCGATCAGCAGCAAAACCGGCATCAGATTTCTGCTTTGAAGGGAGGAACCATTGGTCAGATCCTTTATGGAATCATGCACCGGCAGTATATCATATCCGATTTCTTTAACTTCTTTTTTTACAACATTATTGGTTTGTTTGGCCTCAGGTGCAACAGCAGAAGGGTTTAACGCCTCCTTTACTCCGGGCAGAACGTAAATATGAAATGGGCTGGTTTCTATAGTGCGGTATTGCTGTTTTTGTGTATCAAAGAAATTAACGGTTAATGAGGCTATTTCATATTGCCCTTCTTTCTCCGGTACCAGAGCCCATTTCATGGTTTTTGAGCCTTTCACGCCGCCTGAATCCACAGATTCTTCAAATACCGGCTGATCGGCATAAATCTTTATATCTTGTTGCACCGGCCCTTTTAAATCCGGTATCATTTTAACATTTCCGTGTCCTTCAATAACTACTGTAAGGGTGGCGGATTCACCCTTTTTTATCTTCGCCGGTTCAAGACTTGCTTTCATATCGAATTTTCCGACCATACCGGTAAAATCGGAAGGCCTTTCTTTTTTTGGAAGAGGCAATACATTTAATTCAAGCGGTTCGCTGATCACGCTCTTTGGACTAACTGCAGCCGCCGGGAAAAATGGATCATCAAATATGCCAAAGCCTGATCCGCGAGACTGCATAACGCCGAGATTCATCCTCGCAGGTTTGATTCCGTATGTTCCCTCTGCAGAAGGGATTAATACATACCGGGCTTCTAAAACCTGATAAGATTTGCCGTTATAAACGCTTTGATATTCGGAAGGTTTATCTATCTGTTTAAAGGTAAGATTTTTTGCTTCCGGGAGTGAAAGAGAAACATCTTTTACGCTTACCTGGTAATATAATTTTAAAGTGTAAACAGCCTGTTCTTCGATATAGATCTTTTTTGATGAAAGAGCAGCGCTTAGAAAAATATTCCCCCGGTCAATACCCGAAGACCGGCTTGGCTTTTTAATAGTTAAACTTTCCGTATTGCTTGTTATAGTTTTTCCATCAATAGTCAGCCGGGCGGGTCCGATCTTATATATTCCTTCCTCTTTAGGCTGAATCATATAATTATATTCCACAGCCGAGCTGAACTTTGTGTTAATCACTTCGACACGGCTTGAGGATCCTTGCCGGACAACATCAAATGGATCAAGACCGTTAACTTCAGGCCATGAATCTGTTGAACGGACGCCGGATATCTTGACAACCATCCTTATATTGTCAGTAACGGTCGCCTCATTTCTGTCAAGACTTAAGGCAATTGAAAGATTATCGCCGGCAAAACATGGGATGTTCATCCCTGTTAGCAAATACATTATAATAAGCAATATAAATATGTTGCTTACTTTTCTCATTTACCAGTCCTTTCCTGAACGCACGCCTTCTTTGCTATTATCTGAAGAATTGAAATCCATCAATTTCGAACGGTCTTCCCTTACGCTGCCAAGCAATGCCTCCGCCTTTTTTTTATCAGGCATCGACTTGGTTTCCGGCGCCATATTTTCTTTCTGCTGCGGCATCTGCTGCAAAGGATCCGGTTCTCCCGAAAGGTCTTTAGATCCTTGATGTTCATCATTTTTTCCGGTATTTTGTTCTTTTTTCTTATCACTTCCGGCCTGATTTGGTTTTTCAGATTCACTCTTATTGTTTTTATTTTCCTTATTATCCTGAGACTGTTTATCGGAAGCTTTTCGATTCTTATTATCATCTTTTTTATTTTCCCCGGACTTGCCGGGCTTATCTTCTTTTTTCTGTGAATCCTGTTGAGACTCGTTTTTCCGATCTTGATCCTTTTTCTTTTGTTTATCAAGTTCCAGCAAAGAAAGCTCCAGATTGTATCCGGCATCTTCGCTGTTCGGATTGCAAATAATAGCCTGCTTGTAATACGATGCAGCCGACTCAAAATCTTTCTGCTTAAAGGCAGTGTTTCCAAGATTATACAAAGCTTTGTACCTTAATTCTTTATCATCAGTTCTTTTTAACACACTGGAAAACGCTGCATCAGCGGCTTTATAATCGGAATTTTGATATGCAGCGCAGCCTCTGTTGTAACGATAGCGAATATCCTTTGGGTGATTCATATCCGCTTCTGTATACGCCTTCTGTGCCCGGGCAAAATTTCCCTGCCTGTACAGAGTATCAGGATCATCCGCTGCTTTGACAATGTTTGCCGATAATAAAGTAATAATTATTGCTGATAAAAAATACCGGTTCAATTTTTTATCTTCTCCCTTTCAATTATTAATACTTCAAGAATTAAAAGCAAAAACGCCACAGGCAGAAAAAAACTGAAACGTTCTTCATAGACTTTTATCTTACCGCTTTTTAAGGTTCTTGCTGTTGTAAGTGATTTAATTCCATCGAAATAAATAAGATCAAGATCTCCTGTAACCGAACGCGTATAGCGCCCGCCTGTTGCAGAAGCAATTTTTTCAAGAGACTCTTCATCCATTTTCGACATTATAACATTGCCATTCCTATCTTTCCTGAATCCTCCTTTTCCGTCAGTAGCAGGGATAGGCCCGCCTGATGGGTCCCCCATACCGAATACAAATATTTTCACACCTTTTTCTTTAGCCTTTTGTGCCGCAATCAAACCTTTTCCCTCATTATCTTCGCCATCTGTTATCAGCATGATTACTTTGTCGGTTACAGACTTAAAGTCAAAAGACGATATGCCCGCCTCTATAGCAGCTCCCAGATCCGTTCCCGCCACCGGGATCAACTCCGGTTTGAGTTCATCCAGAAACATTTGAATAGCCCCATAATCCAGCGTAAGCGGGCACTGTACAAAGGCAACTCCTGAAAAGGCAATCAGGCCGATACGGTCTCCCTGTACTACATTCAGAAAATCCAGCACTTCACGTCTTGCCCTTTCAAGCCGGTTGGGTTTGATATCTTCCACCATCATGCTGGGCGAAACATCCACCAGCACCATTATATCAACGCCTTTTTGAGTTATATCCTGGTAATGGCTGCCCCAGCGTGGTCCTGCCAGCGCAAAAAGCATTATGCCAAGGGCACATATCAGAAAAGCTGTTTTGACAAATATTTTCCCTTTATTCATATTTCCGGCAAGCCGAACCAGCAGTTCAGGATCGGCAACAAGATCAAGAGCCTTTTTCTTCTGTCTGTAGCCAAAAACGAGCAGCAGACCTAATAAAGGCAGAAGCCATAAAAAATGCAGTACCCAAAGATGTGCAAATGTCATGGTATGATCCTTAAAACCGTTGTTTTTAAAATTAATTCCAATAACAGAAGAACTATTGCTGTAATCAGAAAATAATAATACAGTTCCTTGAAATTGAAAAATTCCTTAACTTTAACCTCTGTCTTTTCAGCTTTATTTATAATTTCATATATATTGGCAAGTTCTTTGCTGTCTGTTGCCCTGAAATATTTCCCTTTCCCTATTGCTGCAATTTCCTTTAATGTTTTCTCATCAAGGTCAACGCTCTGATTTACTATACGCGGGCCGAAAAATGTATTGACCTTAAACGGAGCAGGACCTGTTCCTCCTACACCTATCGTATAGATTTTTATGCCCAAAGCTGCTGCTGCACCAGCGGCTTCCTCAGGTGTGATATCACCCGTATTGCTTCTGCCGTCTGTTAATATGATCATAATTTTTGACTTTGCCTTAAGATCCTTCAGCCTTTTTCCGGCAACGGCAATTGCGTTGCCTATCGCTGTGCTGTCTCCGGCCATGCCGATTTCCATTTTATCCACAAGGCTAAGAAGCAACCCCTTATCCATAGTTAAAGGCGACTGGGTAAACGCCTCCTGTCCGAATACAACAAGGCCTATCCTGTCCGTTTCTCTTTCTTTTATAAAATCGGCTACTACCTTCTTAACCACTGTCAGTCGGGTTACCGGTTTTCCGTCAAGTTCGAAATCCAAAGCCTGCATGGAGCCTGATGTATCAAGACAAAGCATGATATCAACACCGGAAGAACGGATATCTCTTGAAATATTATATAGTTGAGGCCTTGCTGCTGCTATTACCAGAAAAATAAGACAAAGAGCCCTGAGAATTATAGGAACTCTTGCCAACATTCGGCTGCTGTTTTCGGCTATTTTGGATAAACGGGATGTGTATGAGTATGTGATGTGTTGAGTTTTTCTTTTAAACACAAAAAAAAGCAATGCCGGAACCGCCAAAAGCAGAAAGAAAAACGCCGGGTATTCAAATCTGAACATCATTTGCCGGTTTCTCCGCTGTTTTCTTTAACATCTTTTTTCTCATAGACAGGTGCTGTTTCATCAATATATTTTAGTGCCGCCGTTACTTCTTCTTTTTTATGTGCAACCGTGGGCATATCATCTGCGAATTTGACAAGATCCGAATGCCGCAGCAGAGAAAGAATTTGTCTGTCTTTTTCATTATCAATATGAGAAGAGATCTCCTCGGTTGTGTATTCGAGTGCCGGAAATCCCCTGATGTTTTCAAGGTATCTTTTTATTATTTCTGAAAACCCGAAATAAAATTTTTTGACTTCCCCATTTTCAAAAAGACCGCTGGCATCAAGTTTCTCTATGGCCTTTTTTGCCCGGATATGCGGCGGATCGGCATATTCCAGCAATAATTTTTTTCGCTTGTGTTTCATGTACCCGCGGAACAAAAAGAACCCGGCTATAATTGCAACAATTACAGCACATACCCACGGCCAGTATTTCAAAAACAAGGATTTTGTGGGTATGATTCCCTGTATGGAACGAAGTTGTGCTTTTTCCGGTTTGTCTCCGAGACCGGATAATACTTTAATCGAAATTGGGGCGGTTGTTAAAGTCTGTCCTGTTTTCTGCTTATCAAGATAAGACAGAGAAAGTTCTCCTGTTTTCAATAAACCGGGCTGCCCGGCAAACAAGCTTAAAGTGATTTTCCCGGGATGTATTTGCTGATCGGCAATCGTAAAAGCTTCAAGCCCTTTTATCACCGGCGGGCTGGGTATGGTTGCCCCTTGAGGAAGATTAAAGGACAGAGTCAGCTTAACAATGTGCCCGGTTTTCACTGTGTCTTTGTTCAGTGAAGCTGTAAGGCCGGCTGCTCTGTCTTTCGTATTATCCTGTGGAAAAGAAAGTGCAGGAAAAATCAGTGCCGATAATACCAGAAGCAGTATGAAACGGATTCCAATGCCCGGCTTTTTCACAACCTTTTTCTCCTCCGGTCAAACAGACGCATTAAAGGTTCAACTATTTGTCCATCTGTTGAAAGCTCCGCCAGATCAATTCCGGATCTTCCTGCAATTTCGGATATATATTTTTTCTGCCTTGCCTGTTCTGCGGAAAATTTTTCTTTAAATTCTTTTTTCCCTGTATTTACCAGCAGCACTTGCCCGGTTTCGGGATCACAAAATGAGGCAAAACCCATGTCCGGTAGCTTTTCTTCGGCCGGATCGGAAATCCGGATAATTGTCAAATCATGCTTTTTAGCTGTCAGTTTTAATGATTTCTCAAAACCATCGTCCATACAATCCGATATCAAAAAGACAACGGCATGACGTCTGACTGCTTTATTAAGATATGTTAAAGCATTGTCTATATCGGTATTAAGATCCTGCGGTTCATAACTGAATATTTCTTTGATCAGATGCCATACATGAGATACGCCCTTTTTGGGAGGGATGTATTTTTCCACTTTTGAGCTAAAGAGTATGGCGCCTACTTTATCATTTGTCCTGATAGCAAGAAAAGCTATCATTCCGGCTGCTTCTGCCAGCAACTCTCTTTTGAATTTCTTTCTGGTGCCAAAAAGGTGGGAGCCGGAGAGATCCAGCAAAAGTATTACGGTTAGCTCTCTTTCTTCATGAAAAACTTTTACGAATGGGTGACCGAAACGGGCCGATACATTCCAGTCGATACTTCGCACATCATCGCCTGGCTGGTATTCTCTGACTTCGGCAAACTCAATGCCATGGCCTTTGAATGCACTTTCATACTGACCGGCAAAAAGGTCGCTTGCCATTTTGCCGGTTTTAAAATGAAGTTTCTGTATTTTTTTGAAAAGTTCTTCCGAAAGCATTTGTCATGGCACCTCTATCCGCTCAAGGAGTACTTTGATCAAATCGTCGCTGGTCTTACCCTCGGCCTCAGCCTCATAGCTTAATATGATCCGGTGCCGGAGAACATCAAAAGCCATGGATTTAACATCCTGTGGAGTTACATAGCCTCTTCCCATAAGAAAGGCTTGAGCCCGTGCCGCCCTGCTAAGCCATATAGATGCCCTGGGAGATGCTCCGTAATGTATCATTGGGCCGATATCCAGCCCAAACTCTTCAGGATTACGGGTGGCCCTTGATATATTTACGATATAGTCCGTTATCTTTTCTTCCATATGTATTAGACGGATAATATTTGCAGCCGATTCAACCTCCCGTATTTCTGCAACTCCTTTCACGTTTTCTCCGGCCATATCATTTACCCGTTCTATTATCTTCTTCTCTTCTGCTGCCGAAGGATAATCCACCTTTATTTTCAGCATAAACCGATCTATCTGAGCCTCGGGTAGAGGATATGTTCCTTCATGTTCAATCGGATTTTGTGTGGCAAGTACAAGAAATGGCCTTTCAAGCATAAAAGTACTTTCACCGATCGTAACCTGGCGCTCCTGCATGGCCTCTAAAAGGGCGCTCTGAACTTTAGCAGGTGCCCGGTTAATTTCGTCAGCCAGTATAATATTATGAAATATTGGTCCTTTCTTGATCTCAAAAGAACCGCTGTTTGGCCGGTATATCTGGGTCCCAAGGATATCGGCAGGCAAAAGATCCGGAGTAAACTGTATCCTTTGAAAAGAAGTTTTAATTGCAGCGGCAAGTGTTTTAACAGCAGTTGTTTTAGCCAGCCCGGGAAGTCCTTCCAGAAGAAGATGGCCCTCGCAGAGCAATCCTACAAGTATCTTTTCTATCAGGTTCTTCTGACCCACTATTACTTTTTCTATTTCGGCCATAATCTTCCGAAATACCAGGCTTTTTTTCTCAACTTCCAGGGTGATCTCCTGTATATCCATCAATCCTCCTTGTTCATTTAAAACAGTTTCATAAACAGCCGAAAAACATCTTTAAATCAAAACTATGCAATCCCAATTCCAATGGGGCCTCTTTAAGCAAATATGAAATTTTCCACTAATCGAAAACCGTAAAAAGAACTTTATAAAAAACCCGACAGATAAATATTAATGCAATTATGTCTTTTTTTCAATCACTTGTTTTTAAGATTTTTATTAGTGAGCCACTTTCAAAACGTTTCAGTTTGGTCAAGGTCAAGGCGGGTGAAAATTTTAACCACAGGAATACATTTAGTATTTCGAGGATAGCGCTATGCTTCACTGCGTGCTAAATTTGAGCCCAACGCAAAAGATCGGCCTAAATGGGACGTTTTGAAACTGGCTGTAGTGTGTATTTCTATGTTGACCGTTCGTAATACCCGCTTATTGCTTTGGTTGACCTTACACTTTTCTACGATTTCAAATAACTCATCATGATTCCGCCCTTGTTTTTGGATAATGTTATATGCTAACGATATAAATCGTTAACAGGATTCACAAACAGGGTGCTTTCACCCATTATTTTCTTTCATTACAAAACAATAAATGATTGGATAAAAAAACAATAAATGATAGCCAACGATCATCATTTAACAACCATTGAAGGTTATCTTCAAAATATTACATATTTTAATGAAGAAACTCATTACACAATTGCTAAAATCAGAGCGCATGGCATAGAAAGCCCGGTAACGGTTGTTGGCTTTATGGCGGCTGTAAGCCCGGGTGAATCACTTAAAATCTCCGGCAACTGGGAAACCCATCCCAGGTACGGAGAGCAACTTAAAATAAGAACCTTTGAAGTAACTCTTCCTGCAACAGCTGAAGGAATTAAAAAATATTTAGGATCAGGAATTATCAAAGGAATCGGCCCTTTGGCAGCCTCAAGGCTGGTTGATAGTTTTGGTTCTTTAACCCTTGAAATTATAGAAAAAAACCCTGAAAGGCTGCTTGAGGTAGCCGGAATCGGAAAAGCAAAAGCAGCAGCAATAACCGATGCATGGCAAAGCCACCATCTGGTAAGAAGTCTTATGAATTTCTTGCAGGATGCGGGAGTCAGAACTTCATATTGCGGCAAAATCATAAAACTTTATGGTGAAGACTCAGTAAATATTTTAAGTGACAACCCTTACTGTATTGTAAAAGATATTCCCGGAGCCGGTTTTTATATAGCGGATGCAATTGCAAGAAAGCTTGGTTTTGCCCAGGACAAACCGGAAAGAATAAGAGCATGTATACTTTATTTGCTGGAACAGGGTGCAAACGATGGGCATGTATTTTTATATGGAAATAAAATCATTGAAAAATGCAGGGATACCTTTGGAATAGGTTACGATTATGTAATAGATGAATTATATTATCTGTACGAATCAGGGGATATTTTTATCGAAAAGAATTCCGGGCATTTTGAAACGGATGCAGTATATCTTAAAGAATTATACCTTGCTGAAAAAGGCATTGCAGACCGGCTCATAGCTTATCAGTCAATTCCCCTTTCTCCTTTTTCTCTGGATACGGATGAAATTATTCAAAAGATCCAGAAAAAACTTGCGATAAAACTTTCACAGGAACAGCTTGATGTTATCAGAGGAGTATTTTCACATCGCATAGCTATCATAACCGGAGGGCCGGGAACCGGCAAAACCACTCTTGTAAGATCAGTTGCCGCAATTTTTGATTCTTTCGGTAAAAAAATCGAGCTTGCCGCCCCAACAGGAAGAGCCGCAAGGCGTCTTACCGAAATTACCGGAAGATATGCCCAGACTATTCACAGGCTTCTTGGATATAATGCAATCGACGGTTATTTTGACAAAGATCAGGATAATCCCATCGAAGCTGATGCTGTAATAATAGATGAAGCATCAATGGTAGATACTCTTTTAATGTACAGTCTGATCAAGGCTGTTCCGGCAAGTTCTTCCATTATATTTGTAGGTGATATTTTTCAGCTTCCTTCGGTGGGCCCCGGAAATATTCTTTCCGATCTTATAGACTCCAACAAGATACCTGTTTTTTATTTAAGCAAAATATTCAGGCAGGAGGACGAAAGCCCTATCATAATTAATGCCCACAGAGTCAGACAGGGAGAATCCCCGGTGTTTAAGGAGCCGGTTGATCCTGGTGGCATTTCGGAATTTTATTTTATTGAACAGAATAAAGCTGAACGTATAGCGCCGCTCATACTTGAATTGTGCAAAAAAGTCATCCCGCGGTTTTGCGCCTGTGATCCGGTAGAAGATATTCAGGTTCTGACACCAATGCATAAAGGAGTTGCCGGAACCATATATTTAAACCAGATGCTGCAAAAATCATTAAATCCTGATCCTGTATTTATAGAAGCAGCAGGAAGCAGGTTTAAACAAGGCGATAAGGTGATGCATCTTAAAAACAACTATCAGAAAGAAGTTTTCAACGGAGATATAGGATTTGTCGTTTCAATAGATGAAAAAATGAAAGAACTTCTTGTAAATTACTATGACAGGACAGTTGAATACAGTTTTGACGAACTGGATGAGCTATCACCCGCATATGCCATATCCGTTCATAAATCCCAGGGCTCGGAATATCCGGTAGTAATTATTCCGCTTGTTACCGAACACTATATGCTTCTTCAAAGAAATCTTCTTTATACTGCAATAACAAGAGGAAGCAGGATAGTAATACTGATCGGTTCAAGAAGGGCTCTGGATATCGCCCTGAAAAACGATAAACCCCGCGAACGGCTTTCGGGGCTAAAGAACAGGCTGAGTGGAAGACAGCTCATAAGCTGATAAGTTCATAAGCTCATGAGGTTGAAGACGGAAATCAACTTAATCCGGGTTCGACGTTATCCATTTGAATGCAGCCTGGTATATACTTATGGGATTTGTTTTTGTCTTCCTATCGAAATATCGTGAAGGGGTATTAAAATATCAGCCAGACTTTTTATTTTCTGTGCAGAATCGTATGCTTTGATGGCATCTATATGTACGCCGGGGCATATTGCAGGCCCTTTTTCTGGAAAATTTTTTTCATTGCAGCAAAAGCCTGTAATAACTGCTTTGCCCTTTGAAGTGTTTATGGCTACAGACTGACCGCCAGCACTATGGCCCGGAGAAAATATTAATTCTATTCCGTCTTCAATTTTTACATCCCCTTCCACTTCAACAACATTTACACCATCAAGCACATCCGGATAATATCTGTGATCTATGGGATGAGGGTTTTTGAAAAATTCCATTTCGGCTTTTTGTACATAAACTGCTGCATTATTGCATTTGTAATCATTTTCGCAGTGATCATTATGAAGATGGGTATGAATTATTATATCAATGCCTTCAGGTTTAAGGTTAAAAAGCTCAAGGGCATCTTCAAACTCATACACCTTGAATCCGCACTTTTTTTCAGTTTCTTCCGAAACAACAAACTGTTCCAGACCAGTATCTACCAGAATATTTTTATCTCCCCCTTTTATATAAAACATATAAACGGGTAGAAGTATCCTTTTGCCATAGTCGCGCTGATAGGTCATAATGCCCTGGTCTGTTTCGTTTACACCCACTGCAACCGGATATATTGTATATTCTTTCATAATAAAAACTTCCCTGACCCTGAATCAGAAAAATATCTTGTCTCTACAAATCTTTTATAAGAGCTATCATATCCTTTACAGCTCTTTCCATGCCAACCATAACTGCTCTTGCAATAATGCTGTGACCGATGCTGAATTCGCTGATTTCGGCAATTCCTTTGAAAGCTTTTATGCTTTGATAACATAAGCCATGGCCTGCGTTTACAGTCATTTTCAATTTATTGGCAAGCATTGCGCAACTGCGTATATCTGAAAGCACCTTTTCCTGTTGTTTCTTTGTTTTAGCCTCAACGAAAGAGCCTGTGTGAATTTCGACCATGGCGGCGTTGATTTTATGCGCCAGTTTTATCTGTTCCGGTTCCGGGTCGATGAAAATGCTGACCGGAATGCCGGCATTTTGCAGAGTTGCTACAGATTCGGAAACGGCATTAGCATTGACTAAAAGATTTAGTCCTCCTTCCGTAGTTAATTCACTTCGTTTTTCAGGAACAAGCGTAACCACATCAGGTTTTATGCCAAGGGCGATTTCCACCATTTCTGAAGTTGCGGCCATTTCCAGAATAAGTTTTGTCTGAATTATGTTTCTTAATATCTTTACATCATTATCCTGTATATGACGCCTGTCTTCCCTGAGATGAACTACAATCCCGTCAGCACCGGCAAGTTCTGCCAGAACCGCTGCATAAACAGGGTCAGGATAACTAACATTTTCTCTTGCTCTTCTTAGTGTGGCTACATGATCTACGTTTACGGCAAGTCCTGCCATTTGAAACCCTCCGATTTTATAACTTATGAATCCGGTTTACAGGTAATTCTCATCCGGTTGAATATTTTTTTTAAAACAAATTATTTGAATTAAGGTAATGGCTTGTAAAGTTTATCATTTTATGATATGGAATTTTAATAAACTAAAAGCAAGCTGTAAGGCAAGATAAAACTATTGCTAACAAAACTATTTTTGTTCAGCAACATAATATTTTTAGAAGGAAAGCAGGTTATGTCATTAAAGCATCCTGAATGCCCACTATATAATCCATTAAATTGTAAAGAATATTACAACCCAAAGCTATGTGCTTTTGTAAGAAAAGACAGAGTATGTCTTAAAAAGAAAAAACCGAAATTAAAGAAGCCCGAAAAAGAATAAAGCTTTTGCAGGCAGCACACTCGGAAAAACTCTTTACGTACAAATAAAAAGTCATTTTTGTTTTATTTCTGAGGTATCAAAAGTATTTATTTTATAGCATTTTGATTTATCCGGATTTGATGTTGGTATGGCCGTTAGCTTCAAAATTTTCTTTCCGGTATTGTTTCCTTTTGTCTCGATCGTATTTTCTGATCATGATCATTTCGGAAATTTTAGAAATCCCGCAAAATTTATATTTTATTATCAGCAAAGGTTTAGTTTGAACTTTGCCATATGTCTTCATTGACTTTTTTGAAAGCCGGCTTTAAATATTGCAACAAGCAGCGTTAGTTAAAGATTGACATACAATATTGATTACAGTTATGGAATACCGATTAAGACAAGAAGGAAATAATGTTACTAAAACGGAGGATAGTATGCTAAAATATTTAAAAAAAATAACCATCATATTAATAAGTTTCTGCCTGCTGGCTGCACCGGCAATATCTTTTGCTGAATCCGGAGACAAGCCGGAAGCTAAGCTGAAAGGCCCAAACGCTATTCAGTTTACAGCGGATCTTTTTATAGTAAGACCTATTGGTATTGTGCTGGTTCCTGTCGGAGCGGTGTTTTTTGCAGTTGCATATCCGTTTACGCTGATAGATGACAGCACCAATAAAGCTTATGAAGCTTTTCTTGGTGAAAACATCAGATATACTTTCCAAAGACCATTAGGTGAAGATTTGCCGATATAATATCAATAATTAAACAAGAGACAACATATGTCATGGCTTTTTGAACCAGGTATCTGGATTGCACTGATAACCCTTACGCTGCTTGAAATTGTTCTTGGTGTAGATAATATAATTTTTATTGCTATCCTTGCAGGAAAACTACCGGCAAACCAACAGGGCAAAGCCCGTATCGCAGGTCTTGGGCTTGCCATGATTACGCGCATAGCGCTCCTTTTTTCCCTGACTCTAATAATGCGTCTTACAAAACCGCTTTTCACGGTTATAAATAACGAGATTTCGGGAAGGGATATAATTCTTATTGCCGGAGGGCTGTTTCTGCTGGGAAAAAGCACTTTTGAAATCCATGATAAGCTTGAGGGAGAAGAACATAATTCTGCAACGGCCCGAAAAACCACATTTTTAAGTGTAGTAATCCAGATAATGTTTCTTGATATTATTTTTTCCCTTGATTCCGTAATCACAGCAATAGGGCTTGCAAACAGGATTGAGATAATGATTATTGCTATTGTTCTTGCCGTAATATTCATGATGATTTTTGCAGCTCCTTTAAGTTCATTTGTAGATAATCACCCCACAATAAAAATTCTTGCATTGAGTTTTCTTCTTCTTATCGGCATGGCGCTTGTTGGTGAAGGATTTGATATGCATATACCCAAAGGATATATCTATTTTGCTATGGGTTTTTCCGTATTTGTAGAAATGCTGAATCTGAAAGTACATAAAAAACATCAAATATGATAGCTTCTTAATAAGCTCCCAAACTGTCATGCCGGACTTTATCCGGCATCCGGAACTCATTTAGATTACTGCTTTCCGCCCTCTTGTTTTTTGGATAAATACGATACCTGAGATGGTTATTTTAAAAAAGTTTATTTTATTAACTCTTGTTGCGACAATAGTTTCTGTTGTTCTGCTGCGATGGGTTCCGCCTCTGACATCTGCTTTTATGATCCAAAAAAATATTGCCTCCATCCTGTCAGGTTCCGGAAAGTACAAAACACGTTATAAATGGATTCCGTTGAATAAGATTTCCGGATATGCGGCTATAGCGGTTATTGCATCTGAAGACCAGATGTTTCCGGAACATTTCGGCTTTGACATTGGCTCCATTTCTGATGCAATGGAGAAGCACTCAAGAGGTAAGCGTTTGCGGGGTGCAAGCACAATATCTCAGCAGGTTGCTAAAAATCTATTTTTATGGCCGGGCCGAAGCCTTATCAGAAAAGGGTTTGAGGCATATTTTACGGTACTCATTGAAATAATTTGGCCGAAAAAGAGAATTATAGAAGTTTATCTTAATATAGCTGAATTTGGAAACGGTATATTCGGAGTAGGAGCAGCAAGTGAGATTTTTTTCAAAAAGCCACCTTCAAAGCTCAGTATTTCAGATGCGGCTCTTCTTGCGGCGGTTCTTCCCAATCCCAAACTTCTCCACGCAAACAGACCCACAAGATATTTGAACGCGCGCAAGAATTGGATCATTGGACAGATTTTCCAGCTGGGAGGGCCGGATTATTTTAAAACTAAACAATAGAGCCAATTGCAGAACTTCCAAGTCTTTCATTCCCCCGACGTTTCTGGGCGGGAATCCGGATTGTAACAGCTTGAAATCATGGGTGCCGCCAGGATCATTCGGGCAGGACAAAACGTTTTACAATTACCTCAATAAAAAAAATATAATTGTGGGAAAACCTGCTATGTTTTATAATATGGACAGGAAATCGTAATAAAAGAAGTTAAACTTAAAACAAGAAAGAATCTGATATGGAAAGATTTAAATCCTTTTTTAAAACATCTCTTATCGGCGGCATTACGGTTATTCTTCCGATATTTATATTTGTTATTGTAATGAAATGGCTGTTTGGCTGGGTAACAGATATAATCCGGCCTGTTACAAGCCTTGTGATAATTCAATCTCATATCAGCAAATATATTGCCGATGCGCTTGTACTTGCCTTTATCGTAATTGGTTGTTTTATCATAGGAATTATTGTAAAAACCAAAATAGGACTATATATACACACAAATCTTGAAAAACGCATCCTCAAGATTGCGCCCGGATATTCCATCATTAAAGAAACCGTAATGCAGTTTATCGGAAAACAGTTTCCCTTCTCAAAAGTGGTTCTTGTAAGAATTTATGAGAACGACACACTGTTAACAGGTTTTATAACCGATATTCATCCGGATGGAATATATACTGTCTTTGTTCCTACAGCTCCTAACCCTACATCAGGATATATTTATCACCTAAAAAGCGAATATGTACAACATGTTGATATTTCAGTGGAAGAGGCCATGAGATCCATAATTACCTGTGGCGTGGGTTCGAAAAAAATTGTAAGCTCGTATTTGAAAAAAATTTCGGAAAAATAAAAACGACTGAAGATTTTTCTTAAAAGGGTCCAAAAGGGAAATTATGCCGGAGGTCTTAAAAATGCCTTTAAAAGTATGCAGTAAAACCTGAGTGGCTGGGGGACCAGGATTCGAACCTGGGTTAACGGGGCCAGAACCCGTCGTCCTGCCGCTAGACCATCCCCCATTTAGTTTCAAACAAAAACATTAAATAAAAAAACAGACCGGGAAAATATTAATAAATATATTTTCCCCTCATCTGAATCATGGCGTTTTGAAGGTGCTAATACTATTTAATGAAAAATCTATAGTCAAGATAATTCTTCCCGACAATCCCGATAAAATCAGCTTTTTTTATCACCGATAAATGATGCCGCCATTTTTAACCTGTTTATGGATTTTTCTTTTCCAAGAACATTCAGTATTTCAAAGACTCCGGGGCTGATTGTTTTTCCGGTTAAAGCCACGCGAACCGGCTGAGCGATTTTTCCAAGCTTGAGTCCGGTTTGCTCCATAATCTTAACAAAAACATTTTCAATGCTTTTTTCATCAAACGATTCAAGCGCCTCAAACAAAGCAATAAGGGTATTTAATATTTCAACAGAATCGGCTGTCAGAAATTTTGAGGCCGCATCCTCCTGGTATGAAATTGTATCCTGAAAATAAAATGCTGCATTTTCAGCCATTTCTTTTAATGTTTTGCTTCTGGCGTTAAGCGTTTTGATAACTCCTTCTATAAACGGCCCTTCTCTGAATTCAAAGCCAAGTTTATTTAAAAAAGGAGCAAGATGTTTAGTGATTTTATCCGGATCAGACAGTTTTATATGATCGGCATTTAAAGCAAGGAGTTTGTTTATATCAAAAACCCCTGCCGATCTTCCAATATTTTCCAGCGAAAATTTTTCTATAAGTTCATCTCTTGTAAAAAATTCCTGGTCACCGTATGACCAGCCAAGCCTCACAATATAATTAATAAAAGCATCAGGCAGATATCCCATATCCTTATATTCAGTTACGGACATAGCCCCATGTCTTTTGCTCAGGCGGGTTTTATCGCTTCCCAACACCATTGGAACATGTCCGAAAACCGGCAGGGAATGTCCGAGGGCATTATAAATGATTATCTGCTTGGGCGTGTTGTTGACATGATCATCGCCCCTGATGATTGTGTTGATGGACATAGTAATGTCATCCACAACTACAGCAAGATTATATGTAGGTGTGCCGTCGCTTCTGCAGATAATAAAATCGTCGAGTTCTGTATTGTTGAAAACGATATTGTTTTTTATTACATCACGAACAACAGTAGTTCCGTCAAGTGGAGCTTTTATGCGAACAACGGCATTATCGGTTTTTTTCAGCTCTTTATTCCTGCATGTGCCGTCATACTTGGGCTTTTTCCCGCTTGCCATGGCAGTTGCCCGCATTTCTTCAAGTTTTTCCTGTGAGCATGTGCAATAGTAAGCATTTCCGGAATCAATAAGTTTATCAATATATTCAAGATAGATATCAAACCGTTTTGATTGAAAATACGGACCTTCATCCCAGTCGATTCCAAGCCATTCCAAAGCTTCAAATATTGCATCAACGGAAGCCTGGGTTGAGCGCCGGGTATCGGTGTCTTCTATTCTGAGCACAAAGCGCCCTTTCATATGACGTGCATAAAGCCAGTTAAACAATGCGGTTCTGGCGCCGCCCACATGAAGATAACCTGTGGGACTTGGCGGAAAGCGTGTGATAACGGTATCCATATTTACATTTTTCTCCAATAAAAAATAAGTTTTTCCTGCAAGACAAGGGCCTGATAACACGGATGTCCGCTAAGCACAAGTAAACAAAAAATTATATATAGCATTTGTCATAATATTCCGATTGCCTGGTTGTAGTTAAGTATGGGCATGACAAAACGTTTTGTGATTAGCTCCAAAGTTAAACCTTTACCGATTAAACTTCTGATGCATAATTACTGTCGGAATCTCCGGTGGGATCAGGACCAAATCCTTGTCCAAAACTTTTGCAGAAAATAATCATCCGTGCGATAGTTGCCTATAATTCAAATATTTCCTTTCCTGCCAAAGGGAATGCCGAGCTTGCGCATTTTTGTCCGGAGAGTTGAAGGATTTATTTTCAGAAGCTTTGCCGCACCCTTTTCCCCGCCCACACGGCCGCCGGCCATCTTCAGGGCATTTACAATCGTTTGTGAGGTCATTTGCTCCAGGCTGAGGGTTTTTGCTTCGTCGGTTACGGGAATCATGGCCGCTGTATTGGGGACGATATCGACAAGATCGTTGAAGACCAGCGGTTGTTCCCTGCCGAGAATAAGGGCGCGTTCGATGGCGTTCTGGAGTTCCCTCACATTGCCGGGCCAGTTATAATGCATAAGTTTTTCGAGAGAGCCGGGAGCAAGGGTGGGAATTTCCACAAAACCCATTTCCCGGGCCTTCTTCATCATGAAATATTGAACCAGGGCCGGAATATCGGCCCGCCGGTCACGAAGCGGAGGTATCATAATTGGAAAAACCTTGAGGCGGAAATAAAGATCTTCGCGGAACTTGCCCTCCGCCATCATGGTCTCCAGATTGCGGTGTGTAGCTGCGATAACGCGAATATCAACCTTGATAGTCTCTGTTCCGCCAACCCGTTCGATCTCCTTTTCCTGGATTACCCGCAAGAGCTTGATTTGTGCTCCCGGTGTTAACTCGCCGATCTCATCGAGAAAGATCGTTCCGCCCTGGGCCCGCTCGAAGCGGCCGCGTTTCTGAAAAAATGCTCCTGTAAATGCACCCTTCTCATGGCCGAAAAGTTCGCTGTCCATAAGTGATTCCGGGATAGCCCCGCAATTTACCTTAATAAAGGGACCGTTTCTGCGCAGCGACAAATTATGAATGGCCGTGGCGATGACCTCTTTTCCACTTCCCGTTTCCCCCAGCAAAAGAACAGGGCTGGCCAGAGGCGCCACCTGGCCGGCCATTTCCATGACCTGCTTTAAGCCAAAATGAGCGCCAACAATCTCTTCCCCTGTCTGCTGCCGCAGCTCTTCCTGCAAGTACCGGTTGTCATCTGCAAGTATCTCTTTAAGCCGCAGAACCTCCCGGTAACGCAAATAATTGCTTAGTGCGATAGCAAAGGGCTCATTTAAAAGCGAAAACAGTCTTATGTGTTTTTCGGAATACTTCTTGCCCCCATTATTGCCGACAAAAATGCCGGCGATAAAATCCCATTCCAGCTTTGGCCCGATCACCATAAAAGTGGCATCAGGATAGCCAACATTTGCCGATATATATTCCATAATAGGATGATCGCCAATTCGGTTGGTCACCAATACCTTCGGTCTCATCTGAGGATTTACTTTCATTTCCTCAATTATATGTTTCATATCCGGCGGGGTGACGCTTTTGATGGATGTGAGTTCCCCTCCGTTTAAATCCGCCTTTGCAATGATTTCTGCAACCCCTGGTACCGGATCGTAAACAGCTATGAGCATAATATCTGACGGAATATGATCACGGATGTACATAAAACAATCCCACAGTGCTTTCTCGATCTCCAGACTGCTGCAGATCCTTAGCGTTGCCTCCCGGAAAAAATAATTTTCATCTATCCGCATGAGCATCTCCTGTTGTAAAGGTTCAAGGTTAAAGGTTTTTTTAACCTCAAAACTTTGAACTATGAACCGTGAACCTCAAAACTTTGAACTGTGAACCGTTGAACTTTTTAGCCTGTAAATGATTACGTTATTCCACACTTAAACAAATTAAATGTGGAATGCAACATAAAAAAGTGTTTCATGCCGTATCTTTTATCCCTCATATTTGTTTAACTATCTGTATATACAGATATAAATATTTTGGCACGATTTAAGCTAAGCTAAGGTAAAGAAAAGCTTTTTCCTCTTTGCCGTTCTCCGATCACGGTCGGGGGAAGGCCTTTGGTTCGTAGCTAGTGTTTGACCGACAAATGGTAATCGATTGAATTTGAAGATAAATATTGAATAAAAGTAAAACGAAGATTTTTCAGAAAGATGCATTTTATACTTGCATTCCTGACTCATTAATGGTAGTTATTTACTTGAATTAACAGC
>NZ_JBAMMY010000002.1:0-4274 GCF_051233685.1 Desulfobacterium sp. N47 | reverse complement strand
AAGCCGCTTAAAGCCAGAGGCATAAAAATCAGCATGGACTCAAAAGGACGAGCTTTGGATAACATTTTCGTCGAAAGGCTGTGGCGAAGCGTGAAATACGAAGAGGTCTATATTTCAGAATACCGTACCGCCAAGGAAGCTTTTCGTCCTTAAAGAAATATTTTGTGTTCTACAACAACTGCCGGTTTCACCAGGCCTTAAATTACAAGACTCCGGCTGAGGTGCATTATCAAAGGACATAAAGCCTGATAATAATGGGGGCTCTGCCCCCAAACCACCGGGATTTAAGGCTTAACGGGCATAAACAGATTAGATGAAAAGATGGGCCGCGCAAAAGATGCACGGCCCTCTGTCTACGCCGCCAGCTTCGGCGCTCGGGTTGCTTCCCAGCATTGCCCCATCCTCCGAGTAGGTGTGGTGACTGTAGCACAACATATAAATTGGGGGAAACATTTTTCATTTATCCGGCAATAGCGGACCTTTTGAAAAGGACTTTGTAAGAAAAAAGAACTTAAACCCGGAGAAAATATCAGAGACCTTTGGTAGCTTAATTTTTATGAAAATCAGTCTTGACATGGGGTCCACTATAACATTTAAAGAGCTGGATTTTCGACGACCATCATGGTCACTAACCCAAGAGCTGAGAGATTTAACTGAACTTTTGAAAGGATTAAAAGAAAATATAAAAACACTTCACAAGAGAGACTATCTAAGTATTACCCCAAAAATGGAGGATATTGCACTCGTAAACAGATGGATTCAAAAATACAATGTTAAGCATTTTTACTTGCAAGTGTTTTTTGATAAAGCGTATGTAATCTCTTTTCAAGACATTCTTGAACTCGTTTCTAACGATGAAAACGAAGGGAATAATTTTTCAATCGAAAGAGACGTAAAAAATCAAGGTAAAACAACAATAAAGGTTAACGTAAAAATAGGTAAAGAGCTTATAGGGAAGATCGATATGCCGGAACATAAGGCAGCTATGAAAGAATTGGATAGAGGCAGATTACTGTTCTATGTGACCTTCGAGGGTGGTAAAGGGTATCTTGATAATGAAATATTGATGAGGGATGTCATTAATGCGTGAATCTGACTATATAAAGGACACGCCTATTAGCCATAGAAAAGATTATGGTCAATTTTTTACACCATCATCAGTAGCACGCCTTATGGTTCAGTGGGTTTTGAATGATAACCCAACAACCGTTTTAGACCCCGCTTTTGGACTTGGTATATTTTACGATGAAGTACTCAAGACCAAACCAAGTCAACAATTACAATTTATCGGGTACGAGATTGACAAAAAGATCATTGGCTATCTTAATAGTGAATTAAATAAATCAAATCTAAAAATTAATAACTGTGATTATCTTGAAGCAAATGCAGGTTCTTTTGATGGGATTATATGCAATCCTCCTTACATGAGGTTTCAGAATTTCTTGAAAAGACATTCTGTATTACCAAAGATTGAAAAACAAATAGGAAAAAGGCTTGTTGGCTATTCTAATATTTCATCAGTTTTTCTTTTAAAGGCATTGAATGAACTTAATGATAACGGAAATCTCGCATTTATTATGCCATTCGAATTTTTTAATACTGGCTATGGAAAAGAGGTAAAGAGAAGCCTGCTCAAAAATCATCTATTAAAACAAATAATCATTTTTTCAAATGAAAAAGAAATATTTCCAGATGCAACTACAACTGTCTGTGTGCTGCTTTGCAAAAAAGACGGGAAAGAAGATGATATAAAAATTACGCAAATTAAGGCTGAGGATGAGATTAGTCAACTATCAAATATTAGTAGTCTTTATCACGCAACAATAGAACCATCGAATTTGCCATTCAACAAAAAATGGACACCTATATTATTATCATTATTCTCTGAACAGACTATTCCAGAAGATTTCGTTAAATTATCACTTTATGGTTCATTCACGAGAGGTATTGCTACGGGTGCAAATGAATTTTTTGCGCTTACAAAAACAAAAATCGAAAAGTGGAAATTAGATAATGGCAATATCTGCAAATGTATTACAAAAAGCCCTCAAATACGTAAAGCGGTATTTACGGAATATGACTTTGATATTCTATATAATTCAGATAAACCTGTTTATTGTTTAGATGTAAGAGATCATGAGAGCCAACGAATACGCCAATATATAGATGAAGGTGAAAAATTAAGATACCACGAAAGGTATCTTACAAAGATGAGGAGCCCTTGGTATAAAATAGAACGCCGAAAGACCGCTCCAATTTTGTTTGGTGTATTCAACAGGGGACGACTAAAGATAATAAGAAATCTTACAACAGCAATTAACTTTACCTGCTTTCATGCTTTTTATCCAAATATGTTTGGTGAACATCTTATAGATAAGCTGTTCGTTTATTTGCTGAGCGACATTGGACAAGAGATTATAAAAGCCAATAAAAGAAGTTATGGGGACAACTTAGATAAATTTGAGCCAGGTGATTTAAACGACTGTTTTTGCCCAAGCCAAAATCAATTTAACATGATTGATAACAAAGATGCTGAAAATGTAATTGAAATCGCTAAAGCTGATGAGAAATTGGCAATTCAAATGAGTAATGATTTAATTCAACGAATTATAAACGACGCCCAACAACAGCATGAACACGGATTGGTAAAAGCTGCGCCGCTTCGCTATGTAACTTTTACCAACCGGTTATGCTGAGCGTTATGTGCAATGAGACGGAGGAAACAATATGAACAGTCCTAAAACAATCGCTACTATAAATTTTAAGGGTGGCGTTGGAAAAACAACTGTTACTTGGTGCCTTGGTGATGTTATATCCTCATTTTCAGATTCGAAGGTATTATTATTCGATCTGGATGCCCAAATGTCACTTACTCAAGCAATTTCATTAAATGAAGATGGATACTCACTTGAGGCAAGGTTTCAGAAATGGTATGAAAATTCAATCGAACGAAAGAAAACCATTTTCGATGCTCTTGATCAATTTGCAAGACCAGCACAGCACTTTGATTTTCCAGTTGGGTTTGATTTTATCTACCAATTGACTGATAGGCTTCATTTTGTACCTTCCGTCGAAGACCTTTACTGGATGGAGCTTGAAGTTTTTGACAGGGATGCTGTGAAAGATTTTATCAGGCGTTTATTAGGGAAAGTCACAAATACTCCTAAATTGCCATCTTATGATTATGTCCTTTTTGACTGCCCACCATCTTTTACATTGCTTTCCTATAGTGTCCTGTCCTGCTGCGATCTAATACTAATCCCGGTAAATCCAGATTATTTTGCATCAAAAGGAACCAATTTGATTTTAAATAGTCTGAAAATGAGGATTGAACCTTTTCCTTTACCAAAAATTGGTGTTTTTATGAACAAATCGAAAACATGGGGGGGATCACCTACTAAAGAAACCAGTTTTTACATGCGTGAGGTTTCCAGGGTGTGCGATAATGCATCAAAAACCGAAAACATAAGAGCAGAGTTTTTAGATTCATGGATACCTGAAAGAGTAGGTGTTAAAAGAGCTATAACGTCAGGAGGTGTTCCAGGGGAACTCGTCGATCCATTTAAAAATTTATGGAATGAAGTTGTGAGGTATTTAGCATGAGCGAGAATTTTTTTAGAGATAAAGAAGAGGAATTGCAACGCCTGACTCAAGAGATAGCTGACCTTAAATCAACTATGAAGGATATGGCATCCTCGCTTACACGAATAGAGCGGCATGTAAAACGTTCTTTTGGTATTCCACCTAAAAGTCAGTCTTCTGTAGTATCCAAGCCAAGGCAAAGAAACGCTGAAAGCACAAAAGAAGAAGCAACGATCACGCCCGAAGACGCTCTCAGAATTTTTGACGAATTGTCAGAAGATTGGGGCAATCAAAAGCATGGGCTTATCGAAGGTAGGTTGCAAGAAATGATTGTCCCGAATTTAAAGGTGATTGCCCACGAACTTGGTCTTACCTTCAAAGGTAAGCCCTCAAAAAAAGTATTGTGTGAAGGAATAATTGGCAGATTAAATGAAAGGGCTATGTTGTCAAGAAATATCAATATTACCTCACCAATATCAGAAGTAAAGAAAGATTAAAAGCACATAACAAGGCTAATTCAGCCGACGCAAAAAGCCGCGCGGCTGATTAGCGTCGTTATAAAACAAAAAATACATAATAAAGGAAAACCAAAATGTTCAAAACGTCTATATGCCCTCATTGTCATAAGATATTAAGCGTAAGTCTTGACCCACTTGCGCTGAAGGCGGATATCGTTTCAGAATTTTTGAAGG
>NZ_JBAMMY010000014.1:0-21931 GCF_051233685.1 Desulfobacterium sp. N47 | reverse complement strand
ATAAAAGATTCTGGCTTTTTAATTATAATTACATTATCGTTATTCATGGTGTGTGTATCCTTTCCTTTTTTTTGGTCGGTTAATTGCCTCGGTAACAATCAACCGATGGATACACCACCTATCTCCCTAAACACAACTTTTGATTATATCTCAATAAAATGCTACCCAAAGGATGATTATAAATGATCGTTGGCTCATGATCATATGATATCGATTACCGACTTCTCAAGGATTGATAATCATGGGTCAGCGATCCAAAAGAGAGCACACGGAAGCAGAAGTATTTTGCCAACAATTTCTCGGATTATTCCGGAATCAGAAAGGATCAGATTAAGCTTCCATTATGTTAGCCGGGCTTATTTCGGCTATGCCTCCTCCCCTGGAAAAATAAAATGGGCAGTGGGGCAAATATATATCTTTGCCTTAATTTTGATTAAAATTCTAACATAGACTTACACCTACTAAGAAATGCTATCGGATTCTTTAGAAACTGTTTATTACTAAAGACTACTTGGATCACTTGCGACAAATGGTACAAAGCGGAGCGGTACGCTATTTTTCGTCAAGTGCATCTAATTGTTCGGCTTCCCTGAGTTTGTCAATATCGAGCTTATCTTGTGGTCTTGCGCTCACTTCTTTTGCTCGAATTAGGTCAGATCGAGAAATGAAGAGGATTTTAAGATCACCCAACTCAAACACTTCGCGTTTCTCCCATGCCTCGTCAAACTCGATTCCTGGAATCGACATCATAATATCGACACGTATAGGTGGCCTACCCATCTGATAGAAATAGCCTTTTTGTGTGAAGTCATCCGGAGTAAGATTTTCCAGTGGTGCACCAAATTCCTTCAAGGCCGCATACACACCATTTGCATTATCTTGATCAGTTGCTACAAATACATCAAGATCTTTAGTGAATCGGGGCTCGCTGTATTTCATTACTGCATATCCGCCCACTATAAGATAACGTATTCTATGCTTTTCGAAAATTTTCAATAGTTCTCTGAAGTCTGGACTCGTCAGCATTTTTCCCTCGAATTAATAAATAATCATTTAGCATTTCCGCTACTGCCTCAAAAATGGCAAGATCTCCCTGGGATTGCCAGAAGCGGATATCGAATAAACGACTATCATCCGTTATGCGTTGGTAATTTTCTTCTATTTTTTTCATTTGCTTTTCCTACAGCCAACCCTCAAACATAGCGGTTAGCAAAGTTTTGGTTGTAAATTAAGGTTTTAACGATAAAGCATAATAACCTAAAATGGAGGTTTTGTCATGCTTTATCACTATTTTGTCAGAAACACGAAAACTGTACAGTTTTTCCGGGCCACCGCTATTACAATACTCATCATATTCAGGTAACGCATGGTTGGAAGATTGGTAATTTCAGTTATTTTCTTGGAGCAAGTCACAAGGAATCGGATGGATTCAAACTTGCGGAGAGATTTTCTCTTCCGGCGGATGTTATAAACAGCATGGCAGTTGCTCCCACAAAACCCGCTGCTCCAAAGAATATGCCCATTGCTCCTGATGACGGCAAGCGTGAGAACAGTGATTATGATCGTAACGCAATAACATTTACCGGCAACCTTGATATTACACCGGATGATAAGGCAGGTTTATCTCTCGAATACTACAAGCATGAATATGGCGTTACCCCGGATCACGATTTACGTTAAAAATCTGCAACTTCATGAGAATGCTCAATCTTACGTCTGCAATATCACTGCTTTGGCATCAACAATCCATTCTTGACATGAAACCGGATACCGAATCAAATCCGGCATGACAGCTTGTTTTGAAGAAATATATTATTTCCAAATGCACTTACCCTGTTATGGGAAATATAGGCTCTTGATTTATCATAAGCAGTAATTTAAGATGCCCGGCATGGATAACTGCAAACACAAGCACCTTGTACTTCTGCCGCAACAAAGCAGCCGGCTCAGATGCGTTCACTGTCATCTGACGATAAAGGCTGATGAACTTGAGGATGGTTACTGTCCGGAATGTTTTGAGGCAAAGAAGCAGAAATATTATGATTTTGAAGAAGTAAAATCTTCACATAATGCCGCAACAATTTACAGATGTGAAAGCTGCGGCATTATGATTGAATGTAATTAATGCGGTAATTGGTAATAACGTTATACTTTTATGCCTGATTATGAAACCGGTTCAAACCTGTTTATATTTCAATCTACCCCATATTTTTCCACATAACCCCTGGGAGTCACCATGTTATTTTGATACGCCCAGGTTTTGGAATTTCCGGCTATAATTATAGACATCATATCCACTTCAGATAAATTTACTTCAGATATTGTTGTAATACATACGGACTCATCTTTTCTTGCCGCATTTCTTACAATTCCTACCGGAGTTTCTCCCGTTCTGTAATTTCCGATTATATTTAATGCCTCTTCAAGCTGCCAGTTTCTTTTTTTTGATTTGGGATTGTAAAGCACGATAACAAAATCCGCCTTTGAAGCCGCTTCAACTCTTGCCTTAATATCTTCCCATGGCGTCATAAGGTCGCTTAAGCTGATAACAGCAAAATCATGCATCAGAGGTGCTCCCAAAAGTGATGCAGCTGCAGCAAGGGCAGGTATTCCGGGGATTACTTTTACTTTTACATCTTCCAGAAGCTTTCGCTCTTTTAGAATATCAAACACAAGGCCAGCCATGCCGTAAATACCCGCATCACCGCTGCATACAACCGCGACATTCTTTCCTTCAAGCGCTTTTTGAACAGCCATGCTGCAACGCTTGATCTCAGCTTTCATTCCGTTTGATATCGTTTCTTTTCCTTCAAGCAGCTCAGGATCCACAAGATCGATATATGTTTTGTAACCAACGACAACTTCTGCATCAACCAGCGCCTGTCTTGCCTTTGGAACAAGGTATTGAGGATCGCCGGGGCCAAGGCTTACTATCGTTAAACTTCCAGCGCTATTGCCAACGTGACATTTCGGGTCTTTAATTTCGGAACCAGAAGTTTTTTGTTCCCGGATACAAACATTGCCGCCGCTTCGCATACACTTTTTACTCCTATATGTTTTTCCACCAGATCTGACTCATGCGGTGGTTTAATTGTCTTTAATTCATCAGATACCAGAAATATTACCGGAACATCCATTTTTTTTGCGGCGCTCAAAAGGCCGGGTTCGTCATTTTTATTCACAATTGAGACAAGGCATTTAAGGCTGTGTAACGAAAATCCTTTTCCCTCAAAGGTGTTTGCAATAAACTCTAAAATCTCCTGTTCATTGGTTCCGCGGTTGCACCCAACTCCGGCAATCAAACATTTCGGATGAAGAATCAAATGGCCGGGGCTGGGATTTTTTACCGCCTTGAATGTTACCCTTACACCAGGCAAATCATCGCGCATGTCTTCTTCACGGCTAATCCATATTATTTTAATCGAATTATCTTTATTTTTAAGACCAAGGCTGTTGTTGGCATCAAATATCATAACAGGCTTATCCGAAAGCAGGGCCATACTTACATGCTTTACCGCTTTGGGATTTAACATTTTAAGTTTTTTTTCTTTTGCCAGCATATCCAGGGAAACAATCCCGGCTGAGTCTGTGGCGGTTGTAATGACAGGAATACCTTTGGTTAATTCCGCCACTTCTTTTGCCAGACGATTGGCTCCGCCAAGATGGCCTGAAATAAGGCTGATGCAAAATTTTCCTTCCTGATCTAAAACTACTACAGCAGGATCTTCATACTTGGATGCAAGATGCGGACTTATTGCACGAACAACAATGCCCGCAGAAGCAATAAAGATATGTCTTAAATAAAGTGAAAAGTTTTTTTTAACTACCCTTAACATGCCTGTAAAAGGTATAGCATCAAAATCTGCGGCAAACGCCGACGGCAGAAAAAAATCGGCCTTCATTTGATCGGAAATAGTTTTTCCCAATTGCGCTCCCCTTGGCGTAAGCGCATAAACGGCAGTACTTTTCATTTTCTGAACCCGTGAGAAAATTTTGGATCATAAAGTTTTGAAAACGCTGACTCTTTATCCTGTCCGGGAAGTATCAAAAAAACTGCCTGTCTTTTAATTTCTGCATTTTTTGTTTCAGATACAACAGATTCAAGCCGTGTTGAGATAATCCGCTCGTCCGGCCAGCCGACACGATGGGCAATTATAACCGGAGTGTCATTCGGATATCCTCCGTCGATCAGTTCTTCAACCATTTTTTCCGGATTTTCAGAAGACAGATAAACGGCAATGGAAGCCATATGTCTTGCAAGATATTTTAAGCGCTGGGTCTCAGTCACCGGAGTACGTCCGCCAAGCCTGGTAAAAATTAAGGTCTGCACTGCTTCCGGCAAAGTAAAAGAGATTTTTGCAGCCGCTGCTGCTGCAAACGCCACAGTTACACCAGGAATAATTTCAAAAGCAATTCCGTCTTTGTCCAGAAGTAAAATCTGTTCTTTTATCGCCCCATAAAGTGATGGATCACCGGTATGAACCCTTGCCACTGTGCCGCCATTTCTAATCGTTTCAAGAATCATTAAATGAGTTTCATCAAGTGTCATACCTGAAGAGTCAATGATCCTGGCACTGTCTTTAACGTCTGTTATCAGTTCTTTGGGCACCAAAGATCCGGCATAAAGTATAAGATCCGCCTCACTTATACGCTTTTGTCCTTTTACAGTAATCAGCTCCGGATCTCCGGGACCGGCACCTATAAAACTGACCGGACATTTTTTTTCCATATCAATCCCCTAATAATTAATGATATTAAGTGTTAAGTTTTAAGTGTTAGGTGTTAAGTAACTAATTTTAAAAACAAATAATTCCTAACACTTAACACCTAACACTTTTTACTACTGACAATAAATACCGGATTCTGAGACTCTAAACGCATATCATCACAAAGAGGAACAGATCTTGACACCAGAATCTGACTTATGGAAACAGGCCATCTGGTATCATTTAAATATTTTATGGCACGCATCAAAGAACCTGTCAGAACCAGATGCAAAACCAGTCTTCCTCCCGGTTTAAGACGGTTTGCCGCTGCTATCAGGACACTGTCATCATGGCCCAGGCCGCCTCCTATAAAGATTCTGTCAGGATCAGGCAATGCTTGCAGACATTCCGGCATATCGCCACAAACCGCATCCACGGCATATGCTCCCATTCTCCGTATATTTTCCTTTATCTGCAAAACCCTTTCAGGCTCTTTTTCCACAGCAACAACCCGCCCCTTAAATGCAAAAACAGAGGCTTCAATAGCAACCGACCCACAGCCTGCCCCAAGATCCCAAACAGTATGATCAGGCCTGATTTTTAAAGCGGCAAGACCTGCGGCGCGAACTTCTTTCTTGGTTATCAGGCCTTTTTGATGAATATAGGTATCCTCATCCATACCGGGAGTAAGAGAAATCTCAGGATGTCCGATCCTGTCTAAAATCACAAAATTAAGTGCTGAAAAAGTTTTATTCAAAGCATCTTTAAGATCAAGCTCGCAAATATTTTCAGCTTCCGTGCACAGATTTTCAAAGACAATCATCCGGAAAGTATCCACTCCCCGCAATAGCAATTGTTCAGCAATTTTTGCAGGGTTATACTTTTGGTCAGTAAAGACCCCTACCCTGTCATTTAATGATAAAGAGTTTAACAGAGGCAAAAGATCACTGCGGCCATGAAGAGAAACGGTAACAATATCCTTCCATGATATTTTAAGCCTGGATGCAGCACATTGGAGTGTGGTTATATTAGGAAAGATCTCTACGTTGTTTTTCCCAAGTTTGTTTACAAGCAGATCGGCAATGCCGTAAAAACCCGGATCACCATCAGCTAAAACCACAATATTAAGCTTTTGTGAAAGAGCAGCTTTGATACTTTCAACTACTTCATTTAAGTTACCGCAAACCGGAATTTTTTTGGCTCCCTTATCCGCAAAAGGATCCGCAAAACAATCCAATAGCCTTTTGCCCCCCACAAGCACCTGGGCTTTTGCAATAATATCTGCCGTCTGTTTTGAAAGATCATCAGGATTAAGACCTGTTCCGATTATTTTCACCGGCTTCATTGTCAGAAATTTCCCTTGCTTTGTTTTTGCATCACAATGCTGCCATCAAAATCAAAAAGATAATATGTGATATCTATATTTGGTCCGGCAAATTTTCTGGCAGAGGCCATGGCTTTATTTACAACAACGCCCAGAATCTCATTTTTTAAGCTATCACGATTAATGATATACAAGGCCTCTATTGAGGTATTCGCATTTGCCACATCTAATGCGCTGATTTTGTTCATGCCTGCGTCTATGCACCATTTTGACAATTTTTCCAGATTCATACCGGAATGTTTCGCATGAGTATTTGAAAACCCCTGAGCCATTTTAACAAGCTTTCCGAAAAAGCAGGAATATATGATCTCTTTAAAACCCCTTTCTGCCGCGGCTTTTATAGAAAAAGCGAAAAAATCCGCTACCTGAATAAATGAGCTATCGGGAAGTTTATTTTTTATCCGCCTTAAATATCTTTCGCTCTTACCTCCGGTTGAAAGAGATATTATGTTTGCATTTGAAGCTTTCGCCACATCCATTGATATTGTGATAGTATCTTTATAGGCGTCATTTGAAAACGGCTTAACAGTACCTCTTGTTCCCAGTATGGAAATACCTCCAACAATGCCAAGCCGCGGGTTTAAAGTCTTTTTTGCAATCTGTTCACCGTTATCCACTTCTATAATTACAGACACCGACTTTTTTATACCGCATTGCTGCAAACCTTCCTTAACAGCAGCTTCTATCTGCAAAAGCGGCGCAGGATTGATGGCTGCCTTACCAATAGCAACCGGCAAGCCCAAACGGGTAACTCTTCCCACTCCCTTACCGCCCTCAATGATAATGCCTGCTTTTACATCCTCTATCCATTTAACATTTACCCTGATTTGAGCCTTATGAGTTACATCAGGATCATCGCCTCCGTCTTTTATTACAGTAGCTCTTGCTACCTCACCAGGCAGTATTTCAACAGATTCAACAGGTATCTTTATTCTCCCATCTATCGGAAGTGCAATATCCACATCCCTGACATAAGGCTGTCCCAAAAGCAGCAAAACAGCCGCCTTTGCACCGGCTGCGGCAGCCGACCCTGTAGTAAAGCCTTCACGAAGTCTTTCCCTTTTCATGCTAATTCATATTATCCTTTTTCATCAGAGCCAGTTCCGCCAATTGATTTACAACACATGCCGCAAGAGCAGATCCTCCTTTACGGCCTTTGATGGTAATATAGGCAATATCTTTTTGCAAAATCAGGAGTTCTTTTGATTCAGCGGCATTCACAAATCCTACAGGCATACCCACAATAAGAGACGGCCTGCATTTATTTTCGCTTATAAGCTGTAACAATCTGATCAGAGCTGTCGGAGCGTTTCCAACAACATATATCCCTCCATCAAGATACGGCAGCGAATAATCCACAGCAGCTGACGCTCTTGTTATTTTTTTGGCCAAAGCATTTTCTTTAACCTGCTCATTATTTATAAAGCACTCAGGATGGCAGGATAGCCGGTTCATACGGCCTGAGGTGATTCCCATTCTTGCCATCTCGGTATCTGTAACGATCGTGCAGCCTGAAAGAAGAGCCTCTATACCTTTGCTGACTGCATCAGGATGAAAGCAAAGCAGGGAAAGGAGTTCAAAATCTGCTGATGTATGAACCAGCCTTCTTGCAATCCTCCACTCATCATTTTTAAAAGGCCGGGGTTCGGGTACTTCCGAGTCAATAATTGCAAATGATTTCTTTTCGATATCTTCAGGATTAATATCAGTTCCGATGTTTATCATAGTTCCTGCTCCTTTCCCGTGCGCATACCGGCATTTGCATTTTTAACAAGCAGTAATGAAAAATATGAGGGAATCTCATCCTGATATTTACCTATATCTTCAAGCACAACCTCATCTTTGAGTCCGCACCGTGAAATCAGCATGGATTTTGATATCATATCCAGCTGCTTAAGATTATTTATAATTTCCTTATAATTACGGTATACTTTAAGTATTACTACACACGCATTATTATTGATAACCTCTGTTATTTTTTTCGAACCGGCCGCTCCTGAAATCACAGTAAAGGATTCATCCCCTTCGGCCAGAACCTGCTTTGATGCTGCAGCTGCCGCCTGGAATGAAGTAATACCCGGAATAATGCATATTTCGATTTCGGGTTTTATTTCCTTTACTATTTTCATAATGTAGCCGAAAGTGCTGTAAGTCATAGGGTCACCTAAGGTCAGCACAGCGGCATCCTTGCCATCTTTTAATGTTGCCATGATTTTTTCGGCATTTTGCTTCCATACAGCCTCAAGGATATTTCTATCCTTGGTCATCGGAAAATCAAGTTTTTCTACAGGTGTACCTTCTTTTAAATGAGGCAAAGCAATATCTTGTGCAAGCGAGTAATTATTCTTTGTTGAAGCAGCGGTGTATACCACATCAACACAATGAAGTGTTTTTACCGCCTTTACGGTAATTAAATCCGGATCTCCGGGTCCAACACCGATACCGTATAATTTCCCATATTTTAATATATCCATTTTCATATCCTTTCAGGCATCATATCAGGTATTACACACAGAGCATCTTCTATATGCCTGATAAATATTTCAATAAT
This sequence comes from Desulfobacterium sp. N47, assembly GCF_051233685.1. NCBI lineage: Bacteria > Pseudomonadati > Thermodesulfobacteriota > Desulfobacteria > Desulfobacterales > Desulfobacteriaceae > Desulfobacterium > Desulfobacterium sp. N47. The sequence continues at coordinate 13,290 of NZ_JBAMMY010000014.1, read as the reverse complement.
ATTTTCATTCATTCCAAGGCCATTAGCATCAGCCGTAACACAAATGTCTTCCTGTTCAAATGCCGTTTTCCATGAGTCTTCTTCTCCGATAAGATCTTCCTGAAAATGAGTTCCGGCAACAAGCATAAAAGGAATAAGACGTACTTTTTTAAAACCTGAACTCTTAACACGATCAATAATTCCCGACCTTTCGGGAAATCCTTCCACAACACCTATATAAATCTTTTGACCGATTTTTTGTTGCAGCATATGTTGTAAAGCAATATAGGATGACCAGACGGGATGATCCGTCCCGTGTCCTACAAGAACTACAGCTTCCTCATTATTACCATCGAAACTGTTTCTGCAATTTTCCGACATAAGCTCATAATCTTTAGGTTCCGTTAATAACGGCAGTCCTATGGATGTTCTTATGGGGCAATTTTCAACTTCCTGAACCATGCGATAAAATTCATGGCCGCAAAACAGATGTAAAGACTGCACAACAGCCCACAAATGCCCCTTTGATGAAAGCCCGGCCAATATTTCATGGGGATGTTTAAGATCAATATTTCTTCTTTTTTTTATCCAGTCTTTAACCATTCTTGAAGAATATGCCCATAATATCTCGTGGTCCTTAAAACGGAAGGCCAGCTTCTCATTCATAAAATCATAGGTTTCAAGCGCTTTTGTTGTTGTTCCGAATGCTGTCATAACAATAGGTGTTTTCATGATCTGCTTTCCATTGCTCTTATTATATCTCTTCTGGCTTCGCCGATTGTCAGCGGAATGCGCCCAAACTGCAAGCCGTCTTCATTCTTCAGTTTATAAACAAGCTCTGCTATCATGGGCAGTCTGAGCTTTACTTCCGACATTTCCTTTGGAGCTGTAAACACCTCCTCGGGTATGCCGCTTCTTACAATCCGGCCTGAACTTAATATATAAAGTTTGGATAAAAATAATGGTACAAGATCCACGCTGTGTGTGGCCATTACAATTGTAACGCCGTTTTCCCGGTTAAGTTTTTTCAAAAGACTCATCATCTTATATTCGCCCATAGGATCAAGGCCTGCTGTGGGTTCATCCAATAGTAATATTTCATGGCCCATGGCAAGAAGCCCTGCTATACATGCTCTTTTTTTCTGGCCGTAACTTAAGTTATGAATGGATTTCTTCTCAAGACCGTCAAGTTCTACATCTTTTAATGCACAAATAACACGATCCTTAACTTCAGCAATATTTAACCCCATATTTATCGGGCCAAATGCTATATCATCAAATAGTGTTGCAGCAAAAAGCTGATCATCCGGGTTTTGAAAAACAAGGCCTATCTTTTGATATATCATTTTAGGAGTGAGCTCTTTGATATTTTTACCATCAAGACGCACTTTGCCGTGAGATCCTTTCAACAGACCGTCCATTATTTTAAGCAGCGTTGTTTTTCCCGATCCATTGGAACCAAGTATTGCTGCAAATTCACCTTTTTTGATTTCAATGCTGATATCGGAAAGAGCTTTTGTTCCATCAGGATATTTTAACGACACATTTTTTACAGAAAGTCTTACATGATTTTCCATAGCACTCCGGCTGCAACAATTATAACTACTGCTATTACCGCTTCATTTTTTTTAAAAGAAGCACTATGGCCGACAGGCATATTACCGGTATATCCTCTTTGAAACATTGCCTGGGTAGTTGTCTGGCTGCGGTCAAAAGCTCTTATTATAAGTTCGCCCGAAAGCGTTCCGAAAGAACTTAAGCCTGAGCGGATACTGGAATAACCGAGTCTGTTTTTTTGAGCATTATATATAACTCCGGCATCTTCAAAAAGAACAAATATATACCTGTAGGTGATCATCAACAGATCTACAAACTGTGAAGGAATTTTAAACCATGAAAGACCTGTAATAATATCTGTAAAAGGAGAAGAAAATCCGGCAAGTGCAATAAGCGAAACAGCTCCTATAATGCGGCTTGAAAGCCTTATTCCTTCCATCAGGCCATCTTTGTAACCTATAATATCAATTCCTGCGATACTTACACAAAACAATGGTTCCTGACCGGTAAAGAAGAGTTTTAAAAAAAGAAGCATAGCGGCTATAAAGAGCGGCTCTGAGAATCTGATAAGCATAACGCGTAACGGTATTTCAATAAACTTGCAAAGTCCTATGCAGAGCATAGCTATAAATAAAGGAAATATTATTCCATTGCAGCATAAAACCATAATCAGCAGTGAAAATATTATTATGAGCTTGATTCTGACATCAACTCTTGCAAGAAGATTATTATTATAGTGTTCGTCAAATAAATGCATATTTATTTAAAGTACTTTTTATGAGTCCATAATTACGAGGATTCAAGGGTTCGAGTGACATCCCGTTTATATATAGTATTGAACTGAAATATTGGCCTAAAGACTCGGGCTTTTCTTGCTATCTCCGGGTGGAACAATAAGCATTCTCCAGTAATATCCGCCGATAAATCCACCTATTGTGCCTGCCAGAAGAAATACAAATAAAAGCAGGTCTCCCTGATCCGTATTTATCAGAGGCTCGCATGATTCCCGGCCGTGCTCTTTTGCATATTTTTCCACTACTGATTCATCAACACCCGGCCACTTATCATCACTATGGGCTAAAGGCCGAATGCAACAGACTATAATTGCAGATAAAACAAATATCATCGCTATTTTGATCATAAGTTTATTATTTTCAGGCTTCATTGGCTACACCTCCCACAGATTTAATTACTTTCATCTTTATGAGCAAATCAGGTCTCTTCTTATACAGCAATACAACCATACCGCCGGTGATGGCTCCTTCAAGTATTCCAAGAGGAAGCTGAGTAGGAACAAAAGCTATAAGTATTTTTGTGAAAAGCGGCATAAAAGACGAATCGCCCATTATGCCTGAAGCAAGTTCAACCGAAGTGGAAAGATATGTAGCCCAGTCTGCTATTAATCCTGCTGCAAAACCTGCTGCAAACAGGTTTGTATTAAATCCGCGCAAGATTTTAAAAGTAATATACCCGGCAAAAGAACCCATTATGCCCATAGAAACTATATTTGCGCCCAATGTACTTAATCCGCCGTGTGCAAGAAAAAGAGCCTGGATAAAAAGAGCAACGGAAGCAACAAGAACGCTTAAACCCGGACCAAGCAATATTGCAGATATTCCGGTTCCGCATGGATGCGAACATGTGCCGGCTGTTGGAACAGGCATTGGCATGCATGAGATGATAAACACAACGGCAGCCACAAGACCGACAAGCGGCTTAAAGGAAGGATCGATATCCGAAAGCTTTTCCAATTTATATAAGCCATACGCTACAAATGGCGCAGCGACAACAAACCATAACAACGCCCAGTTGAAAGGCAATATCCCTTCGGATATATGCATTGCATAAGCATTGCCGGAAAGCATCAAAAAGATAAAAGCCGATAATGCAAGAAATTGAATTTTAAATTTATTTAACGCTGTGCAGGCTGTTTTAAATGCAATTTTCTTCATAAGCATATCTCCTGTTAAAAAGTGTATATTGATACCAACCCAAAAAAACAAAAAAAAATCCCCGGACCGAAGTTAATCGATCCGGGGAATCCCATTATTTTCCTCATGACCCTTGCAGTGCTCTCCTGTCCGTAGAAAACACGCAATAATTCAGGCAGGTCTTCTGACTCTCGGATCATCCATTCGGCTGCGCCTTCCCATCATAATTATGTGCAACAGTGGCATTTTGCAGCTTTTGTCCCCGATTACAGCGGCGGGCCCGCCCCGGATTTACACCGGGTTCCCTATTAAACTAAAAAGCACCTGAATATATATTTTCTTCTTTAATAGGAATTAAATAGGATTTTTGTCAAGAAAAATTTGCTTTGGCTATTGCCGGAATCGTGTTTCGATATCAGCTTATCCAAATAGCTTGGGTATGGGATTAATAAATCTTCCTGAGCATGAAGTATTATCTATTATTGATCGTCATCCACGATTTGTTTTTGCTCAAATACTCAGGATAATAGATGCTGAAATATTGGAAAGTCCCAGTATCATTTATTCTCGTTTTTCTTGGCATATCACTCTGATAATATAGAATATTAGGATTAACAACTTTAAATATAAAGGGCGACCCGAAGACCTCCCTCAATTTGGCAACAATTATAATAAGCTGATTATATTGTGTTTATATTTATCACATTTCTGCTTGACATAAGGAGTATGGAATGTCCCCAATACTACCCCAGGGCAAGTAAGTCACATAAATCGAATTTAAAAGGCGGTGTCACGTTACGCATATTCTCATCTCATATGTACTGCCAACACAGATTTCACCGGGAAGCCCGTTTTTTGGGCGATCCGTTGGAACATTTTGTTGGATAAGCCTTTGCTGGTACAAGTTTAATTTCCAAATTGCAACCAACTGCTTTCGCATACTTTTTGAGGGTTATAATGGACGGGGCATGTTTACCGGCAGATTCAAGTCGCGATACCGCGCTTTTGGTTGTCCCCATTAATGTTGCAACGGCCTCTTGGGTAAGGCCGGATTTCGATCGCGCTAATAGCATCTCTTGGATAAGGCGATATTTCTCCTCCAAGTCGTCATATGCTTTGCGGAATCCTTCACGCTTTCGCGCATTTTTAAGAAATGCCTCATGATCATGAGAAACTGGTTTGTATTTGAGATCAGCCATTCCGTACCTCCTTCATTCTTTTTCGGGCTATTCTTATTGCCCGCTCCGGGGTCTCTTGTGTCTTCTTGATGAACGCATGAAGTATCACGATGCGGCGATTTACAACAAAACAATAAAAGACTCGTCCGATGCCTTCACTGCCACGGAGTCTCAGTTCAAATAGTCCGTCTCCCATAGCGCGTGAGTGAGGCATGCGCAAATACGGCCCAAATTCCATCAGGAGTTCAACAATTCTCGCATAATCGGCCAATAAACTATCAGGCCAGTTTTCAATTTCTGTTTTAACGCGCGAATTAAAGTACTCGATGGAATATTTCATAAATAGAAGTTAGCATAATTGCTAACAATGGTCAATTGATTTTTGTGAAAAAAAGGCTGTAAGGTTTTTCTAAGATCCTGTCGCCGGTCATCTGCTCCATCTGAATATTTCCGGCCTATCTGGTTTATTTATGGTCTAAACTGTTACTTTAGTCATAATAGTCAAGCCCGTCCCCAATACTCCGTCCAAATAGCTTGGGTATGGGATTAATAAATCTTCCTGAGCATGAAGTATTACCTGTTATTGATCGTCATCCACGATTTGTTTTTGCTCAAATACTCAGGATAATAGATGCTGAAATATTGGAAAGTCCCAGTATCATTTATTCTCGTTTTTCTTGGCATATAACTCTGATAATATAGAATATTAAGATTGATAACTTTAAATATAAAGGGCGTAATACTTCCAAATGCGGTTATCCGGAAGTTAAGCAGATATCTTGTTGCAAAAATTTTGTCAGAAGCATATAAATTGCTTTAAAATATTTTAGGCAGGTTTTAAAGTCTTTGAAGGCATTGAGCAACTATTTTAACATAATATATTGAATATTATTATTATGGTACAAGCAGAAAACCTTAGATTCACTTTTCTTTCTGACTATTACCCTTGCCGGTGTCACTTGCTTGCATGTGCTTACGGCACCACAAGCTGCGTGCCACGGGTCAACGCCGCATCAGACGAGAAGAGGACTAATATGGACGAAAAGCAAAAAAAGGTGGCTACCTTATACAAAGCTGCTGTGGCACTCAGAGAATCAATGCTGCTCATTTACAACGGAACAACGCCTAATCATTCCAAATTTGGTGCTTTTCGTTCATTCGCTGAGAAATACAACATTCTGGCAAATGAAGCCGCCCCTGAAATATCTAATGTCAATTTGCTTTCCACATTCAGGACTGAGAATATGAAATCTGCTTTTAGCACTGTTTGGGGGCAGCAGAAAGAAATATTCGATAATGTCTTAGCCAATCTCAACATTCTTATTTCTCTTCTAGAACAACAGGTAGGGGCTAAGGAATCGGAGATCGACAATATAAGAAATTTTTTTCAAGCAAATCTCAGAAAGGCGATTTCAGTATCCCAGAGGCAGAAAAAGATGTTCAAAATGCAGTGGAAAGCCTTTTAATAGGACATGGATTACAAAAGGGAATAGATTATGACCGTGAAACAGGTCGGGTAAAAGTCTCTTCAAAGGAAGTCATCCCTGACTTTATTTTTTACAAGCTAAATCTTGCGTGTGAAGTTAAGTTAATAAAAGATAAAGTACGGATTGGCAGTGCCATTGATGAAATCAATGCGGATATTAAATCATATATGACAAAGTATTCAGGCATAATATTCATAGTTTACGACTTAGGTTTCATCAGAGACGAGAATGAGTTTATTTCCTCCTTTAACAAAAACGAAGGAATACATTGTGTTGTCATCAAAAATTAGGGCTTAGTGCTATTTTAACATCTATGGAGAACGCCTAACATTGGCTTACGACCTGCCAAAAATACCGGCAGGTCGTAAGCCATGCCCGTTGGCACTCCGCTGCGCGGACTGCCAACGCCCTGCGGATCAAGAATCCGTTTGCTGGCCTCCGCTCCGCTCCGGCCAACAAACGGATCGAGCGGATGTCCGCGTGGTCAAACAAGTTTGCCCCCGCAACCACCGCTCATCCGCGGGGCATTCTACTGCTACTCAAAGGAATGGTATATTTTCATATTTTATGGTATAGTAACAAATAATTTGTTGAAAATATAGGAGAAGTCATGGAAAATCTAAAAAGGATAACTTTTAATCCTGAAGTCATGGGGGGGAAGCCATGCATTCGGGGAATGAGAGTCACGGTAGGAATGATTGTCGGCCTCGTTGCTTCTGGACACAATAATCAAGAAATATTGGAGATGTATCCCTACCTTGATGCTGAGGATATAGAGGAAGCATTGCATTATGCTGCCTGGCGCGTTGAAGAAATAGAAGTTCCTCTCGCTACAGGAACAGTATGAAGATTGTAATTGACATGAATCTTTCCCCGCAATGGGTGCCAATCTTGAAATCAGCGGGTCATGAAGCAATCCATTGGTCGCAAGTTGGCGCTGCCAATGCCCCAGACCGGGAAATCATGGAATGGGCACGCACTAATAATCATGTGGTATTTACTTATGATCTCGACTTCGGCGCAATCCTTGCGGCAACCGATGCTAATTCTCCTAGCGTATTCCAGATTCGTACTCATGATGTATCGCTGAAGATATTATCAACCGTAGTTCTATCATCCTTAAAACAATTTGAAGAAAGACTAAATGAAGGGGCATTGGTAACAGTGAATGAGAAACAGTCCAGGGTTCGTATTCTTCCGCTTAAAAGGTAATAATGACCACTATGCATCAGAACCAAGCTGCTTGATCAGAGGGCTATTAAAGAGTTGTCGCTGATTTTGATTACTTTTCAATCACATCCCCCTTTACTTTTATATTTTTTTTAATCGCCCCTGCTCTACAGCAAAGTTAGGCGTTAATAAAGTAGGTTTTGAAATATGAATGTACCTGACAGAATCAAGGAATTAACCGAGACGTTCGATTACAATCTGGAATCGTATAAAAAAGGCATCTACAATGAAACCCAGGTGCGCCGCGAATTCATTGATCCTTTTTTCGAGGAATTGGGCTGGGATGTCGCCAACAAAAAGGGCTATGCCGAAGCTTACAAGGATGTTATACATGAAGATGCCATAAAAGTCGGCGGTGTCACCAAGGCTCCGGATTACTGCTTCCGGATCGGCGGCGCCCGAAAATTTTTTCTGGAAGCGAAGAAGCCGTCGATCAACATCCAGGAAGGCATCGATCCGGCCTATCAGTTGCGCCGGTATGGCTGGAGTGCCAAGCTGCCCCTCAGCATTTTGACGGACTTTGAAGAGTTTGCCGTTTACGACTGCCGGGTTAAACCAGTGAAAACCGACAAGGTTTCCCACTCCCGGATACTTTATCTCAAATACACGGATTATGCTGATCGGTGGGAAGAAATCGCCAGCGTCTTTTCCCGTGATGCAATCCTGAAAGGCTCCTTCGACAAATACATCGAGTCCAACAAAATCAGGAAGGGCACCACGGAGGTCGATGCCGCATTTCTGCAGGAGATCGAACGCTGGCGGGAACTCCTGGCCCGCAACATCGCCCTGCGCAATCCGGACCTTTCCCAACGGGAATTGAATTTCGCCGTTCAGCAGACTATCGACCGGATCGTGTTTCTCCGCATCTGCGAAGATCGGGGCATGGAAGCTTACGGCGGATTGATGGCGCTACGAAACGGGGAGAATGTTTACAGACGGCTGTTCCATCTTTTCAACAAAGCAGACGAGAAATACAATTCCGGGCTGTTTCATTTCACGAAAGAAAAAGACCGCGAAAATTACGACAACCTGACGCCCTTTTTGCAGATTGACGACAAGCCGCTAAAAGATATTTTCAATAACCTGTATTATCCGGAAAGCCCTTACGAGTTTTCCGTTTTGTCGGCCGATATCCTCGGTCAGGTCTATGAAAAGTTTCTGGGCAAGGTCATCCGCCTCACCGCCGGACATCAGGCCAAAATCGAGGAAAAACCCGAAGTCCGCAAAGCGGGCGGGGTTTATTACACGCCGGGCTATATTGTGGACTATATCGTCAAAAACACCGTGGGCAAGCTGGTGGAAGGCAAAAAGCCCGGCCCCAGGGGTGGCGTGAGTCACCTGAAAATACTGGACCCGGCTTGTGGTTCGGGTTCGTTTCTGATCGGTGCCTATCAGTTTTTGCTGGACTGGCATCGGGACGAATACATCAACGACGGCCCGGAAAACTGGTCAAAAGGTAAAACGCCCCGCATCTACCAGTCCCGGAAAGGGGAATGGCGCTTGACCACCGAAGAGCGCAAGCGAATTCTGACAAACAACATTTACGGCGTGGACATCGATCATCAGGCGGTCGAAGTGACAAAGCTGTCCCTGCTGCTAAAGGTATTGGAAGGCGAGGACGAACAAAGCATCGGCAAGCAGATGCTCATGTTTCAGAAACGTGTTCTGCCGGATCTGTCGAACAACATCAAATGCGGAAATTCCCTGATCGGGCCGGATTTCTACGAGCATCAACCGATGAGTCTTCTTGGAGAAGGAGAAATCTTTCGGGTCAATGCCTTTGACTGGAATGCCGAATTCGCGGAGATCATGAAGGATGGCGGGTTTGACGCGGTGATCGGCAATCCGCCTTGGGGTGCAGAGCTATCTGAACGAGAGTTAAGCTATTTAAGGCGTACAAATAAAGATATTATTGTTAGAATGATTGATTCATTTATGTATTTTATTCATCAATCAAGCCAAAAAGTTAAAACATTAGGCTACTTCGGAATGATTTTACCAGATGTCTTATTATATCAAATTGATAATGAAAAGTTGCGTAGATATATTATCAACAATTTCAGGATTAAGAATATTTTAAATATGGGTGATGTTTTTGATAAAGTTTCTCGTCCATCTTCTATTTTGATATTTGAAAATAGCAACCCCTCAACCTATTCAACCGCACAAGTTGCTGATTTAGCTTCTTTTATTAAAACTGACAAAGTTGCATGTATTACAGAAACTTCTCGCTATGAAAGAATTAACCAAAGAGATTTGAATGATATACCGGGAGCATTATTTATCACATCAAAACCCGATAAATATAAAATATGGGCTAAACTAAATGAAATCCCTAATAATTTATTAAATGAAGTTGTAGATGCTGATGGAATTCAAAGGGGTGTTAGCCCTGATTTAAAAGAGGCTTTTTTGGTTGATAGTAATACTGCAAATAAATTTCAATTAGAAGAAAAGAAACTAAAAAAATCCGTTACAGGGGGAGTACACGTAAAAAGATATTTTATTAACCAGCCCGACCTTTGGTTAATTTATACATCACGAAATGATGATTTTCAAAAACTCCCTAAAATATGTAAATATATTGATCAGTTTAAAAATGAAATTACATGCAAGGAAGTAAAACAAAATAAACATTCTATCTATTCGTTACATCGCCCGAGAAAAGAGCAAATATTTCTGAAAAATGAGAAAATTCTCGGTGTAATTACCGGTGATAGAATTATTGCCGCTTTAGATGATAGTAGAGTGTATCCAACAGACGGCTTATATCTTTTAGGCGTCGATAAAATGATAAATGCTAATTACTTATTGGGCATTTTGAACTCAAAACTATTTGTATTTATTTATAGGCTTTTGGCAATTGAAAAAGGACGTATATTACCTCAAGTAAAGCCAACGATTTTATCTAAACTGCCAATAAGGACATTGAATTTACAAGATTCTGAAGACAAGTATCTATACGACCAGATCATCAGCCTTGTCGATCAGATGCTGGAGTTAAACAAAAAGCTTGCCGAATCCAAGGTTCCCCGGACAACAGAGATGTTGAGGCGGCAAATCGAATCGACAGACAAGCAGATCGATCAACTCGTGTATAAATTGTATGATTTAACGGAGGAAGAAATCAAAATAGTAGAGTCAGAAACTTAAAGATGTACGATCGGGGAGCTGAGGGTTTTTCTTCCGCTGGCAACTATATTTTAACCCCTTGATTTAAGGTCTGGTTTCCCGTAAGTATTCAGAAACATGTAAAAAAAAGAATTCTATCTATTGCCGTCTATTCTGTCTGTTCCCCCGCTTTCCTTTAGATTTTATTACAGCGCCAAAATATACAGGTTAGGGAAATAAAGGATTAGAGCCAAGTGGAATATCTATGCTGGCTCTCCAACTCAATTTACTCCTTCGTCGCCGGAATGCCGTATTCTACCTTAATAGAATCCCCGATTTTTCTGACTGCTTCACGCTTCTTTTGATTAGCCAAAAGACTATAAGAGTGAGCAGTATTATTAGTGTAAATCCGTTAGCCATTTTGAATTTTCAAAATTTCACCAAAGCAGTCTCTACCTACTTGCGTCAATTTTATGTGCGTACCCATATACTCGACCGACCCAAGCTTAAGTTTTTTCTTAATATTCTCAATCTCATTGGGATCATTTGTAATATCAGAAATGTACATACTTTCCTTCGAGGCAAGCTTTGTTAATATTTCTTTTTCCCTTTCAGTAAACATTAATGAACCTCCCTTTAAATAGTTTTTCTTCTGGGGAAGATATATAACGCCCTTGAATAGAAGCTCAGTGACGCCTTTGACTAAATTGACATATTATGGCAATGTTCTGTAAAATTATGAAAAGAGTGTAAATATGCCGAGGCAAGCAAGACCGGATGCTCATGGGGCATTGATGTGTTATAGGCTCTTTTCATTTATTGCAGTTTCTTAATGGTATCCGGTTTCTCTTTCTTGAATCTTTTGAAGTATAATTCCTCAATGAAATCCGGCAATGGTGCTTTCCATTTTTCTTGTTTGTGGTTTGCAAGACTTCCGAATTTGTCGGGATTCATACCCAGTTCTCGCGCCATTTGGATATGGCTATCCGACAAGTGATATTTCTTTTTCGCCTCAATCCATTTTTTGTTTTTGTCTGTCATTCTAGTTTTTCTTGTGACGGATAGTTAAGTGTTTTAACCCTACAACGATATTTAGTTTAATTTAATATTGTACAATGCAACATAATCTGCTATACTTTCCGAAACAACCGCAAAAAGGAGGTAGCTTATGTTGCCGGAATGCAGGATTCAAGACGACCCATACCATATTCCAAAATTTGATCTTGAGCGTCATGATGTAGATGATTTTATTGAAGAACTCAGAGGATTTCATTCAGAGTTCGCAGATTGTTTTTCAAGGCAAGAACCAAGGGATAACTTTTATCAATACATGATTGGCCAGCTAAGCCAGCTTGAGCGAAAATCTATCGAGCCAATTGCATTGAACGTGGAAAATGCCAAAGTCCGGGCAATGCAATTTTTTGTGAGCAATGTTGTTTGGGATGAAGGAAATATCATATTAAAATATCGCAGTATGGTTAGCGAAGACATGGGCGATCCGGACGGAACTCTGATATTTGATGAAAGCGGCTTTGTTAAAAAGGGCAGCGAATCTTCCGGAGTAGCAAGGCAGTATTGTGGTAGCATCGGAAAAGTTGAAAACTGCCAGGTTGGGGTTTTTGCCGGTTATGCCTCACGACATGGGTATTGCTTGATAGGCAATCGGCTTTTTGTTCCGGAAAAATGGTTTACTGAGGAGTATGCCGGAAAACGTGAAAAATGCAGGTTCCCGGCGGATCTTCAATTCAAGACAAAACCCCAACTGGCAGTTGAACTGCTTGAAGAAATTTCGGAGCAAAAAGCAATTCCTTTCCGATATGTGGCGGCAGACTCGATTTACGGCAACAGTCCTGATTTTATCAAGGCTGTCGAAAATATTCCCGGGGTTACCTATTTGGTATCCATGCCAGGTGATACGCTATGCTGGCTGAAAAAGCCGGTTGTTATAGAAAAAGGGTATCGTTATAAAGGGCAACTGAAGTCGAAAAAAGTTTTAAAGACGCTCGAAAACAAACCTATTTCTTTTGAGGCGCACGCTAAGAACATTAACAAATACTTCTGGTATAGAAGGAAAGTATCGGAAGGGACAAAGGGGCCGATTGAATACGAATTTACCAAAAAAAGAGTGGCGTTATCTAAAAACGGGCTGCCTGACAAAGAGGTCTGGCTATTGATCCGCAGGACTTTGGATGCTGAACCAATCTATTCTTATTTCATCTGCAACGCGCCTTTGAGCTGCCGCCTCAAGCTTTTGGTTTGGCTAAGCGGTATTCGTTGGGCGATAGAGCAGTGTTTTGGAGAAACTAAAACAGAAATCGGAATGGACCACTATGAGGTGCGCAAATTTCCAGGATGGGTACACCACATGATGACATGCATGCTGGCCCACTTTTTCCTCTGGCATATAAAGCTCGGATTGGGGGAAAAAAGCACCAGCAGTTACTCTGTCGCAGCTTAAGATTTTGATCGGAGTTGTTTTGCCAATAAGGCGTTTTGATTGCGACACGGTAATCGCTTTGATAGACCGGATTCAAAAGAAAAACTATCGAGCCTATCTGTCCCATAGAAAAAAGAGGCTCGGACAATTGGTTAAAACATAAATATCGTTGTAGGGGTAACTCTGCTTGTCAACCGGCTGAATTTAAATAGCAGGAACAGCAGCAAGCCGCCATCTTATGATCGAAACAGGGCGAAAGAGTCGAAGATCCCGACAGGCAAAAAGGCCGGAGGCCAGAATGGCCATATCGGTAAAACGCTCAAGAAGGTTGATGACCCTGATGAAATTAAGGAGATAGAAGCAGATCGCGATTTACTGCC
>NZ_JBAMMY010000040.1:0-7715 GCF_051233685.1 Desulfobacterium sp. N47 | reverse complement strand
TATCGTATCCTCTGACCTGATGGCTTCCAATGCAGCCTTTGCTTTAAAATTCCCTGGATATTGCTTTCTCATTCTGTTTCCTTTATAATGGAGTCAATATCACAGAAAAAGCAGCTTAACCATCAGTTCAAATTTCGGGGTCCATTATAAATCAAGCTATCTGGTGTGACCCGGAATGTCATAAGTAGTACAGGAACCGCTCGAACATGATCTTGTCTGAGAGCTTAACGAAGTATTCCCCCCTGAACCGGCACCCATGCTGAAATTTGTTGCACTTATTACCCTTTCGAATTCATCACTGCTGCATTTTGGGCATTTAAGCTGGGCCTCTTCATCTTTATTCATCAGTATTAATTCAAAAAATTCATCACATTTCAGACATTTAAATTCATATATGGGCATATTGTACTCCTTATTGTTTTTAATATATTTTAAAAGCAAAGGCTAAGCTAAGCTATTAAAAGTCTTTAAAGAAATCTATTATATTTATTACCACTATTAAACCATTGTCAAGCTTCACTCTTGTTTACAAAAGCGGATCTTTATAGCTTGGAACTCATTTTTTATCTGCTTTCAACTATTAAGGTAACAGGCCCATCATTGACAAGATGTACGTCCATCATTGCACGAAACTGCCCGGTTTTAACCTTGATATTGCCGGATTTCACTCTTGCCGTAAAATATTCATAAAGTTGGTTTGCTTTTTCAGGTTCGGCAGCGTTTATAAATGAAGGACGTCTTCCTTTGCGACAGTCGCCAAGAAGAGTAAACTGCGAAACCACAAGCATTTCCCCTTTTGTATCAAGAAGTGATCTGTTCATTTTGCCTTGTCCGTCTTCAAAAATTCTTAAATTTAATATTTTATCTGCAAGAAAATCCGCATCATGTATTGTATCTTCTTTTGCTATTCCAAGAAGGACAAGAAGACCTGCACCTATCCTGCTTATTGTCGTGCCTGCAACATATACCGAGCTTTCTTTTACTCTCTGTATAACAGCCCGCATATCAAGTTTTTTCCCTTCGTAAAAAAATTCCGGCTCATCATAGTTTATGTTGCGATATAATATAAAAATAAAATAAGCGCTGATTCAAGTTTTGTTATTTTGATAATTTGCAAACTCGAATCAGCGCTTATCGGGGAGACTGTTATATAGTTAAAAAAATCAAGCCATTTCAACTATTTTGTCAACCAGCTTTTCTATGCCTTTTGCTACATCCTTTATCCCTGGTCCAAGCATATAAGCAGGAACGGTAACGATCTTGTGTTTTTCATCCACAGCGATTTGATCCACTGTACATACAATATGGTTTGTTCCTGTGGCTTTTATAGAGCTGATAGTTGCTTTATCATTGCCTATGGTTACGGTAATGCCATGGTCTTTTAACGCCATACCCAATGTGGCAGGTGCTATGCATAATGCCCCGATCGGTTTTCCGGCTGCTTTGGTTTCTGAAATCAGCCGCAGTACTTCAGCATTTACAGAACCTTCCGGACCTTTTGCTGCAAATTCACTCAAATTTTTTACCGCTCCAACACCTCCCGGAATAATAAGGGCATCTATATCAACAGCACTAACATCCTTTAAGTTTTTTATATCACCTCTTGCAATCCTGGCTGATTCAACCAGTACATTACGGTTTTCTTTCATTTCTTTCCGGGTCAGATGATTTATTACATGCACCTGAGAAATATCCGGGGCCATACAAACTGCCGCCGCCCCTTTTTGATCAATATATAACAGAGTCAAGACTGCCTCATGAATTTCCGAGCCGTCAAAAACTCCGCAACCGGATAAAAGCACGCCTATTCGTTTTTTCCCCATCTTTTGCCTCCACAGTAAAATGCTACTATGTTATAAGATGCGACTCAACCAGTTCGGCTATATCAAATATTTTTGGTTCATCTGTGAATTTTTTCAACCCGTCCGTCAACATCATAAGGCAGAAAGGACAGGCGGTAGCAATTTTTTGAGCCTTTGTTTCCTCAGCCTCACCAGCCCTTGCCTGGTTAATTCTTGTCCCGGTTTCCTCAGCCCAGTAATTTCCGCCGCCGCCGCAGCAGCAAAAGCTTGCCTTTTTGTTTCTTGGCATTTCGATAAGCTCACCTATGGTTGATATGACATTTCGCGGTTCATCTATTATGCCGTTATGTCTTCCAAGATAACATGGGTCATGATAACAGATAGTTTCTCCTGTTTTTGAAAGATTTAATTTTCCTGAAGAAATCAGATCGAAAATAAATTTTGCATGGGGTATTACATCATAATTGCCACCTAACTGTGGGTAATGGTGTGTAAAGCTGTTGTAACAATGTGGGCATAACGTTATGATTTTGTTTATTTCCATTTCGGAAAAATCCATAATATTCATCTGGGCTGTTTCGGTAAAAAGAAGTTCATCCCCCATTTGCTTTGCAGGATCTCCTGTGCAGCGTGGTTCTTCAAGAATACCGAAATTTACATTTGCCGCCATCAGAATATTTACCATGGCTCTTGCAATTTTCTGGGCACGTTCTTCGTAAGCAACAGAGCACCCTATCCATAACAGATATTCGGTTTCACCGGGTATAAAAACCGGAACATCCATTCCTTCTATAGCTCAACACGTTCCATCTCTCTCCATTGATCTTTTGGAGTTGATAGCAGTTTTTCCGCATTAGCAAAAAGGTTTTCTTTAAGCGATAAAATGATCTCCCGGGGTGAAAGCACCTTTCCGGTGCTGTTTGCCGGGCATTGGTCAGAAGCATCCATTCCAGCGTATGTATAATCACCTTTTGGCACCCTGAATTGCGAAAATTGCAAAATACTTTGCTTTATAGTAATCCATAAACGCTCACCAACCCTGTCATATCTGTTTTCAGGTTTTCCAAGCTTGAGAAGTTTTATAAGGTATGTAACTCGATAAATAAAATACGCTACTGCTATGGTCAGAATGATTGCCACTATCCAAGGTTTCATGAAAATTTCTCCTTCGTTATTACTATATATCTAAGATTTCAGAACATCTGTGATAAGCCGGATCGACCATTTCAGCTTTTTGCTCTAACATCTAAGCAAAGGATATGTCAATAGAAATGACACCCTGAAGCAGGATAACTGAGTTTGTACAGTATTCGGGGTCTTTGCATAACTTCTGATGCTATACAGTTTTGGGGTGCAGGAGCGCATGAGAATCGAAGGGATTTTTTGGCATAGTTTCTGTTGATCGCAAGATTAAATTATGATAGGAAGCTGCAAAAAAAACATACATACCTGTCGAATGAACTGATAATTAGAAGATAAAGATTCAGCAGCGGAGAAAAAAATGACTTCTGAAGGAGATATAGTACTTATACATTTTGAAGGAAAGCCGCTTGCGTTTGCAAGAATTGAAGAAATTCTGCCGAATTCCAAACCATCATGGTATCATGTTAAACTGCTGATGCTGCAAGTGCCTGTCCATACCATAAAATGGATACTGAGAGATTCTTACATAAATGGCGCTGAATTTACCATGAACGGAAAGAAGATAAGAATCGAACAAGTTGTATGCCCAGATGACCAAAAGGATGAAAAGGACCAAAAAACCTCTCAAGTCCAAAACAATGACACAGAAGGTTCTGAAAAAACAAAGTCATTGGAAAATGCTAAGGTCATTCATTTTGCAGATATCAAGAAAAAGTAAAAGAGCTATTCTCAATAATTTTTAAAAGCTTCGAGGCCTTGATTTCCATTTCGTCAGCTTCCTGTTCGCTTTTTTCATGGTCGTATCCGAAAAGGTGGAGAATACCGTGTATCAATAGCTCGGCAAACCTTTTATCAAATCCGGTTCCCAAAGAATTTCCTTCTCTTTGAGTTGTTTCAGCCGATATGACAACATCTCCGAGAAGGTCATGCTCAATTTCAGGGAAATTAACATCACGCAAAGGAAAGGAAATTACATTTGCGGGTCCTTTCCTTTGTAAATATTTTTCATTTAATCCGGTAATTCCATCATCATCCTCAATAAGTATAGACAGTTCTCCTTTAGGACAATCCAAGGCGTTTAAGATGGCCTGAGCCGCTTTCCTTACTTGTATTTTCCTGATCCTGAGTTTGTTTTGGCTGTTGTTTATCAGTACTCCCATTTTTCCCTTTTCCAATGCCTGAAACTGTTGTTTCGGGATATTCAATGCGGTGATGATGGATTCCATTTAAAATCGTATTGAAACTTTTCGCAATATTATGCAAATCTTTTAGTGTCAATTCACAATTGTCAAGCTGCCCGTCTGAAAAAACATTGTTCATCAAATTCTGAACAAGCCCCTGAATTCTTGCCGGTGTTGGATTTTCAAGGGTTCTTGAAGCCGATTCGGTAACATCGGCAAGCATAACAAGACCTGCTTCCTTTGTTTGGGGTTTTGGGCCCGGATATCTGAAATCGCTGATTTTGACCGTGCTCTCTCCTTTTTGCTGTTTTGCCTTGTCATAAAAAAAGCGGATAAGACTTGTGCCGTGATGCTGGCTGATTGTGTCTGCAATTTCTTTTCCCAGATTATATTTTTTTGCCATCTCGATTCCATCCTTTACATGAGCAACAAGTATAAGGCTGGACATGGAAGGTGAAAGCTTATCATGCTTGTTAATACCGTCCGACTGGTTTTCAATGAAATACTGTGGTTTGTTTAATTTCCCGATATCATGATAATAACCACAAACTTTGGCAAGCAGGGGATTTGCCCCGATTTCCGATGCGGCAGCTTCCACCATTGAGCCTACAATAACGGAATGATGATATGTTCCGGGTGCTTCGATCATAAGTCTTCTTAAAACAGGTTGATCAAGGCTTGCAAGTTCTAAAAGTTTTATGTCAGTTGAAAAGTTAAAAGTTACCTCTACAAGAGGAGTAAGCCCGGCGGTCGCAACACCTGTCACCATACCCCCTAAAAATGCAAAAACCCCATTCCACATCATTGTTATCCATGAAAACTCGGCATTATAAATAGTTATTATTGTGGTGAGTAATATGTTGAAAAGACCAAGTTTTAAACCGGATTTAATGAAAACCTTGCGTTCTCTGCAGTTTTGCATCCAATAAGCTGCCATTATTCCGCTTAATAGAAAGAAAACCAGTATTTCAAAACGGTTTTGAAATACCATTGCAGTGCAAACGGCTATAATAACAGCACAGGCAACGGCTGTTTCCAGGCTCAAAAAAAGGCATATGAGCATTGCTCCCGAAGTTACCGGAATACTTAATTGAACAGATGTAGCTCTGATAGAAAAAAGCTCATTCATGGTAAGCGATCTGGATAGAAATGAAGATACTTCAGCCAGCAGAAATGACATAACGACCACGCTTGCAAGAAAAAGAAGTTTCTTGTTATGGTCGCCTATCATATCCTTATCATTTTTTATATTGATAATATATGTTATCACAAGCAGACATAGCATAATCATGGAAGCGCCGATGATGGCTGCCGAAATACGCTTGTATCTGACCTGGTCCATCAGAGCTTTCAATTTTATAAGCTGAACTTCAGAAACTTTTTCTCCTTCACGTAAAAGCATTTCGCCCGCTTTCACTCTATACAGGACTGAGGCCATTTCAGCCACGGCACTTTTTATTCTTTCCTCAGTTTCATTTCTGTTCAAAGTTATATTCGGTTGAATTAACTGCATGACAAAATATGTAACCAAATCCCGTTTTCCCAAAGGCAGATCTTTCAGTAAAGGTTTGCCTACTGTTTTTACTTTGCTTTTCGCATCTTCGATACCATATAACGAGTTAAATTCATAGGTTATAATCTCATCTTTTGTTTCTATATTTCTTAGTATTATTCCCTTATCAATTTCTTTAAGCAAAGAATCCTTGTCAGCAACCACACCGTTATCCAGGATTTTAGATAAAATTCCTATTACAGCATTTTCAATATCTTCAGAAAAATTATGCTTTTCAAGTATAATGAAAATACTTTGGGGAACGGGAAAGCCGATTTTTCTTTCAAATTCTTTTTTTATTTTTAAAGATCTTTCCGAAAGAGGCTCCTGCTGGGTATCTGTTGCCAAATTCAAAGAATTGAATTTTCCCGATGTCAAATCGTTTCTTATTTCTCTGTAGGCGGTATGAACCTGCTGTATTAATTTGGCAGAAAGGGCGGAATCAAAATCGTATACTACCGGGACATTACCTGCCGCCATTTTTCTGTTCTTTTCAGTGGCCTCTTTGTCTACAACCAAAAAATCACCCGGTGCTTTTATATCTCTATCGGCAATATCCCCTAAACGGTATGTTCTGGTGATCGGCATAAAGTCGATGTAAAGTGTAGTAATATAAATAATAATAATACATGACAGTATCCACCACCTGATATTTTTGTTAGAATTAAATGAATCAATTATATATTTTTTTATTTTATTCAGTTTCATAATTTACCATAGGCCGCGGCCTATTATACATCACCCCTTTGTATTATTACGGGCAACCACACCTTAATCCTGTAATTTTATTTTATTTGTCATACCGGCTTTTTCAGGTATGGCGATTTGAGGACTTATCACAAGACTTTTAATAATGTTTTAAGAATTATTTGTGACTTTTCGTTTTTTTTCTTCCAGCTGTTCATATGCTTCAATAATGTCTTGTACAAGCTTATGTCTTACAACATCCGATTTTGAAAAGAAGGTAAATTTAATTCCTTTGATATTCTGCAAAATATCCTTGGATTCAATAAGGCCGGATGTTTTACCCTGAGGCAGATCGATCTGGGTTATATCACCTGTAATTACTGCTTTTGAGCTGAATCCTATACGGGTAAGAAACATTTTCATCTGCTCAGAAGTAGTATTCTGGGCCTCATCAAGTATGATAAACGAGTCGTTTAATGTCCTTCCCCGCATAAATGCGAGCGGAGCAACTTCGATTACACCTTTTTCCATAAGATTTGAAACCTTTTCAAATCTCATCATATCATGAAGAGCATCATAAAGAGGCCTCAGATAAGGATCAACTTTTTCGGCAAGATCTCCGGGTAAAAAACCAAGCGCTTCCCCTGCTTCAACCGCGGGACGTGTAAGTATAATCCTGTTCACCAGACCTTTCGAAAGAGCCGAAACAGCCATTGCCATAGCCAGATAAGTCTTGCCGGTTCCTGCCGGTCCCACGCCGAATACTATATCATAATTGCGCATGGCATCTATATATTCTTTTTGTGCCATGCTTTTAGGAGTTATTGAATGTTTCTTAGCCGTTATATATATTGTATCAAGAAAAATATCTTTAAGTTTAATGCTGTCGTCTTTTGAAAGAAGTCTTAGGGCATAATCAAAATCATTCGGATAAACAGGATAATTTTCCTTAAGCAAATCATATAATTGTGTTAACAAATTCTTAACAAGATCAGATGCAATTTTATCCCCATCTATGGAAACGGTGTTTCCCCTTGCATGTATTTTTATACCAACGTCATCCGCCATTTTCTGAAGATTAGTGTTATTCTCACCAAAAAGCTGTTTTGCAAGATTTATATTGGAAAAAGTAAGTTTAGTAGGATTTTCTTCTATATCAATTTTCATATATTAAATTAAAAAGTACCTTTCTATCTGATATCATAATAAATATCTAAAGTTTCACTGTTTTTGAAGCCGTTCAAACATGGTTTTAAAATTTTGCGATATTTTTTCACAAAACATAAAAAGATGGCATGTAAAATGCATTGCAATTTATATACCAAGTATTTCAAGCACTTACGTCAACTT
>NZ_JBAMMY010000319.1:0-1104 GCF_051233685.1 Desulfobacterium sp. N47 | reverse complement strand
ACCGTCTTGCCGGAAAAGTTTTCCACCTGGATGCGGCATTTCATGATCTTATAATCTTCTTCAACCGGCCAACGCAAATGGTATAATTCCGCAAATACATCATACGCAAATTTCTCTTGGTCAAGCAGAGAAGTCGCCAGTATTTCGGTTTCTCCGGAAGGAAGCCCGATTCGAATCAGGCGTATCTTTATTGGTTCAAGTTCCAAGCCCATCTCCCTGCAATTGCGGATGGAACTATAGGACATTGGCAGTTTGACAATTGTTTCCATTTTCCCTGAACGGAAAAATTTTTTGATGACTTTCCATTGTGAAATCTTTACGCGGGCACAAAAATTCGCATCAAGAGACAGGATAAGACTGAAAAGTCATGCTGCCGGTGAAATCTTTAGAAGATTCCCTGTGGCGTTTCTGAAAATCTTCTGAGTCGATAGTATTTTCAATTGTTTCGATTAGTTTTGGCACACATATGGCATTTCATGTTTCATGCCAGCTTTGTTGTTTTGAAAGAGTTTTTTTAGCATTTATTTCCTCCTTTTGACAAGTTGAAGATATTCAAAATTTACAAATAAATTAGCTCATTATATGAAGAATTACAAGTACTTTTTTCTTAATTCAACGACATTGGGTTAAAATGCGATATTCAGCAGGTTGCCCTTTGTATTCCGAATGCAATAAAATGTCAAGCAAATTATTGCCCCAGCAGCTAAATATAGTGATACATACCGGCATTCCCTGTAAATACTGGCACTTGTTTATATGAGAATACAGGAGTCAGAATACAGAATGCAGAAGAAAAACAATAGTATGGTTATTTTGTCTTCTGACTCCTGGCTCCTGTATTCTCATGCTTCGTTGTGCCCGCCCCGGGCATGGAGGTTAGTTTAAATTTATATGTTTAATAGCCTGGGAGTAATATGGAGCAGCGAAATGAAATTATGAGAAGTTTGCTTTATCTAATCAAATTCAGTAAATTCCGGTTAGGTTTTTGCATACGAATGCAATAGGTTTTGTTCTTTGAAATTTTTTAAGTCAACCGCATTAGAATCGATATCTCTGAGTTCATTTTGAATTTTGATTCGTAATTCTCTGACTCTTTTTATGCTT
>NZ_JBAMMY010000318.1:0-22589 GCF_051233685.1 Desulfobacterium sp. N47 | reverse complement strand
AAGTTGACGTAAGTGCTTGAAATACTTGGTATATAAATTGCAATGCATTTTACATGCCATCTTTTTATGTTTTGTGAAAAAATATCGCAAAATTTTAAAACCATGTTTGAACGGCTTCAAAAACAGTGAAACTTTAGTTATAATAGGTCACCAACTCTTTTTGTATGCAATACATGATAATCAATAGCATGCAACAGCAAAATAATAAACGCAGCAATTCTCGGTGAATGTAATTTTTGGTCATCAGATTGAAGAACATAGAAAAGTTTGCCGAAACATTGTGATAGAGGCAGAAAAATTATTAACAAAAGTCATGAAATTTAACAATGCAAATAAGGGGCGGATAAATTTGGGCAGTTTTTGACAATGGAAATCCACGGCAGAGATTCTATTCCTGCAAGCAACACAAGAGATTAAAAAAGGCAAAAAAGAAAAACAGCTTTATGGAGGAATACCTTTGTCCGGGTCAATAATAAATTCCAGCAGACTTTCAAACGAAGGAAATATGAGAATTCTTATCGTGCAGCGCAATTGGTTCCAGTATTCCTGCCGGGAAGTGAACTTGGCCCTGCATTTCTGATATATAATATCCGACAATTCCAGGATCTGGTGCGTAAAGAAAGCAAGAAAATTGAAAAGCAGCAAATTATACGACAAGTATTTATCCCCATGACCGAAATTGTGTTCAAGGTGATATCCCTGGTTTTTAAGAGTATTAAATGCTTCGTTTTCAATCTTCCATCTTGCCCGGCCGCCTTTAACCAGTTCGATAATATTGTCTTGCGTGATTGGAATATCAGTTGCCCAGCTGTTGTGATAAGTTGCTTTATTGCCTTTTTGAACATAGTGTATTCAAAATAATTGACGTTGTCGGCATCTTTTGTGCCGTTTAGGGCAATACCATTGACCCATTCATAAAAATGCCTTTGGCCTTTATAGTCTTTAATTTCAAGTTTATGGGTTTCGCCCATTTGGTGAAATTCTGTAAACCATTGGTAAAGAAGCTTATGATCGGTTGGTTTTGCAACGAGAATAAAAGACATGCCGTTTTGTTTGAGCTGATCAATAAATGGTTGTTTGGAGTACAGGCTGTCAGCGGTAATAATAATTTTTAATTTGGGATGGGTAGAGTTTATTTTTTTGATGATTCTTTTTCCGGCATTTATTTCACAATCCTGTTTTGTATTACCGTCAATATTTTGTATGGGTTCGGGTGCTAATGGAATAACCTGTTTTATGCCGGGGCAGATAATGGTAGCTGCCACCACCTGATGATAATAGGTTGTTTCATCTTTTTTTGTTTTTGTAAGGCAGCAGTTACAGGATATCTTATCCGAAGAAAAATACTGGACACCGTCTGATGCTACAAGGTATTTACCGTTTATGAATTTATACTGCTCCAGTTGTTTTCCCCGCTGGAGAGGGAGAAAGAAATCTTTGAATGCAAATTCAATTTCGGTTGACGGGATATTATCTATAGCCGATCTTAGTTGTGTGGACTGCGGTATAGCAGATACATTAAACATCGTTTTAAGATTGTTCAATTGTTTTATATCCTGCAATCGCTGTTGAAAGGCATTAATTGACGGGTCTTGAAAAACCATCATAGCAAAAGCGCTCTGGCAACAGTCATGCAGGCAATAGTCAACTTTACTTTCCTGGCGGGTATCTTCAAATTTATTCACCCGGCTGGAGATAAGTTTTCTTAATTCGCTAAAGCTAAGATGTTTTTTTGTATGCAAAGACAGCCTCTATAGTTCGATATAATATGTAACGAGGCTATCATAAGATAAAAAAGTCTGGAATTATATTTAGTAATATATCAATATGTTATAACTTTTATTGAAAATGCCCGGATTTTAAACAACCTGTTACTGATTGCGAAAAATAAACTCAAGATTTGTTCTGTGTGGTGATATTATGCAGCTTCTTAATTTCACCGAGAATTGCTGATGCTATATAAATAATACCCGCAATGAGGCACATGAATTGCATTAAGTTATACGTTATCTATATTCTGCAATGAACAAAGATAAAGCGCAACTTAAACGTTAAAAACTATTTTAAAAGCCGTTAGCGCCAGTTTCAAAACGTCCCGTTCAGGCCGATCTTTTGCGTTGGGCTCAGATTTTAATCCTCGAAATACTAAATGTATTCCTGTGGTTAAAATTTTCGCCCGCCTTGGCCTTGACCAAACTGAAACGTTTTAAAAGTGGCTCGTTATAATAAAAGAAAGGAATTATACAATGCCTGTGAAAAATATTGATATTGAAAGTGAAATTATAAACCGTGTTACGGATAATGGACTTTCCTGCGCTGATGCTTTTGAGATTGCATGGAAATTGCAAATTCCGGCTTGTGATATCGGAGCGGCTGCCGACCGGCTTAAACTTAAACTGGTTAAGTGTCAGCTTGGGCTGTTTGGGTACAAACCTGATAAAAAAATTGTAAAAGCTGAAGATTTTGTATCAAAAGAACTTGATGATGCCATACACAAATGTCTTGATGACGGCAAACTATTATGTGTCAAATCATGGGAAATTGCCGCTGCTTTAAACTTATCAAGATATTCCGTAAGTTGCGCATGCGAAACTCTTGGAATAAAAATAAAAGAGTGCCAGCTTGGGGCATTTTAACAGCTTTTAATTGCAGCACTGAGATTCTATGAATAAAATCCGTCTTAAATATTTATTTGTGGTACTTGTATTTATCACTTTTTGCGTTTATGCAGTCCGGGAAAAAGAATCTGAATACTCAAGTCTTGATACTATTCTAAAACATAAAGAAATAACTGTAATTACATTAAACAATGCCCATTGCTATTATTTTTACAAAGATCAGCCTATGGGGTTTGAATATGAACTGGCAAAAGCTTATGCAGAATATCTGGGCGTAAAGCTAAAAGTACAGGTAGTGGAAAAACCGGAAGATTTGATACCTGCATTGAAAAAGAACAAATATGCTTTTATTGCCGCAAATATCAAAATAGCTTCCAAAAGAAAAAAAGAGGTCGCTTTTTCAGATAGCTACATGAATGTCCGTCAGTGTATTATAGTAAGAAAAAATAATGCAAGCCATATTCAAAACAAAAAAGATCTTGAGGGACAAATTGTTCATGTTAGAAAAGGATCAACATATGAAGATCAGCTGAAAAAACTGAAAGAGCAAGGTATTAATCTGAAAATAGTATCCTGTAAAAACAGCTATGATGAAGAATTGATAGAAAAAGTTGCCCAGAAAAAAATTAAGATAACTATTGCATATTCAAATATTGCCAATCTTAACAGAAGATATTATCCACAGATAAATATTGCCGGAGCAATAAGTGACTATGAGCCTCTGGGCTGGGCGGTTGAGAGCAATTCCAAATCTCTTTTATTAAGTATTAATAATTTTTTTAAAAAGATAAAAAAGAACGGAAAATATGACTCAATCCGAAACAGATATTATTCGGGAATCGATTCTTTTGACAATACTGAAATAATTCTTTTTTATGTTATGATGAAAACAAGGTTTCCTGCATACAGCCAGATTATAAAAGAAGCCTCCACTGCTTATGGTTTTGACTGGAGGCTGATAACTGCCATGGCATATCAGGAATCCAGGTTTGATCCTTTTGCACAAAGCTATGCAGGAGCATACGGATTCATGCAGATAACTCCTGAAACAGCAATAAGCCTTGGATCAACTAATGTATTCGATCCTGAACAAAATATCTATACAGGCTTAAAGCATTTAAGAAATTTATATAATTATTATAGTGTTGCGTCACAACTTGATAGACTGCTTATTGCTCTTGCAGCGTACAATATAGGTGAAGGTCATATTTCAGATGCCATGGATCTTGCTGTTAAACAAAAATTAAATCCGAATACCTGGGCTTCTATTGCAAAAGTTCTTCCCTTATTGAGTGAGCAAAGGTATTATTCAAAAGCAAAATACGGATATTGCAGGGGCTCGGAAACGGTGGATTATATTAACCGGATTATGCATTATTATGAAATCTTAAAAAAAGATTCTATAAAACACAAAAAGAAGCATCGTACCGGAAATATAGCGAATTAAATGTTTTATATAATTGACAGTTTTTTTTAAAGATAAGGTATTTGGAGAAAAAAATGAATCGATGTCTCAATTTTATGTTTATACTTGCTTTGCTGCTGGGCTTATCTTTTTCAAATGTATATGCAATAGAGAAAAAGGATTTCCCGATAACTCCAAAAATGAATAACGGTAAAAAATGGCGAATTGCCTATCTTGAAGCCGGTGCTTATGAAAATTATACGGACAATCTGCGGGCACTGGTCATAGCCCTTTCAGACCTGGGCTGGGCTAAAAAGCCGGTTTTCCCGAAATCAGGTAATGCCATCAGCAGTAAAAAATTGTGGCTTTGGATATCAGATAATCTAAAAAGCGATTATCTTGAATTTGTTCCGGACGCCTGCTGGTCAAACAACTGGGATGAAAAACTGAGAGAAAAAAACAAAAAAATAATTCTTGAGCGTTTTAACCGTAAAAAAGATATTGATCTTGTATTGGCTATGGGAACTTGGGCCGGCCAGGATCTGGCAAATAATAAACATTCCGTTCCTGCTGTTGTAATATCTACCAGTAACCCTGTTGCCACAAAAATTGCAAAAAGCATATATGATTCAGGTTATGATCATCTGAACGTAAGAGTCGATCCGACCAGGTATGAACGTCAGATCAGGATCTTTTATGATATATTCAAATTTAAAAAGCTTGGGGTGGTTTTGGAACAAAATACAATCGAAGGAAGAAGTTATGCTGCAATTGATGATATTAACCGTGTTGCAAAAGAACGCGGATTTAACGTTATAACCTGTAATGCGCCGTTTTCTGATGTTTCCAGTGATGATGCATATAATGCCGTGTTGAAATGCAACCGGGAACTTGCTCCAAAAGTAGATGCCTATTATATAACAGTTCATCGGGGTGTAACACTTAAAAATATGGATAAATTACTGGCCCCTTTCATGCAATACAAAATACCAACGTTCTCACAGCGCGGAACGGAGGAAGTTAAATGCGGCGCACTGTTAAGCATTGCACGGGCAGGATTTAAATATGTTGCACGCTTTCATGCAGAAACTATTGCCAAGATATTTAACGGAGCCAAACCGCGGGTTCTTGATCAGCTTTTTGAAGACCCACCGCGAATTGCTATAAACCTGAAGACAGCCCGGATTATCGGCTACGATCCGGGAGTAGATATTCTTGGATCTTCCGATGAAGTATTTGAAGATATTGCCACACCCAGATAAGACGGATTTAATGCGAAGCGGGTTTGATAAGCTTCTCTATATTCAACTACTCTGTGATCTTAGTATATAAAAAATGGATTTTAAAATTCATCAGCATGGAAAGATAAGAAATGTCATTCCCGGATATTAACGGCAAACTAACAGAAAAACTTATTAAATCTGTTATTATTCCTCCAAAGAGCAAGATTGTGCTATCAGACAAATCTTATCAGATAAAGATTCTTGGTATAAATTATCTTGATCAGATAATGGAATTGCACCAGCTTATCATAGACAGATTAATCCGGAAGGATACGCTTGAACCCTTTACGACAGAGTTTATGAAGGAGCATCTCGGCAATAAAGGATTTATTATTGGCGCTGATTATGGAAAAAAACTAATTGCTTTCCGTAATGTCTACTTTCCGGATATCAATGAGAAAGAATGGAATCTTGGAATAGACTTGGGATTTGACGAAAGCATTCTTCATAAAGTTGCTAATCTGCAAATGGTTTGTGTTCATCCTGTCTATAGGGGGAATTCTCTTGCCCTGATAATGAACGGGAATGCCATAAGAATAATTAAAAGTTTAGGTAAATATGATCATATCTGTGCCACAGTTTCCCCATATAACTATTGGAATTTAAGAATTTTATTTGACAGCGGATTCGTGGTAAAAAAACTTACGACAAAATATAATGGAAAACTCCGATATATAGTTCATCGCAACCTGAAAGAAACGCAGCGCTTTGATCCTGTCTGCCATGAATCTGTTGTGTTAACAGATTTTACCAAACAATATGAACTGCTGAATAAAGGTTGGTATGGCACCGGTCTGATCATAAACAATGAAAGTGCAGGTCCGAATTCGTACGAAAAAATGCTGTTTGTTTTCTGTAAGCAAACATAATTGATAAACACCGGATGATTTATAAATATGCAATCGCAAAAATACTTCAGAAATGCCACCGGGTTTCGAGTTAAAATCATAGTAATAGTTGTTGCGATTCTATCTCTTTCTTATTCTTTAGGTTCATTTCTCAGCGTCTTGTCTTTTGAAAAAGTATATCTGAAAGCACTGACATCAAAATATGAAATTTTGAGCAAGGATCTGAAACGAAAAATTGAAACAGCACTTAAATTCGGCAAGCGCCTTGATGGTTTTGTGGGTATGGAAAACCTTGTTAAACCGCTTTATGAACAATCCAGGGATATTTCAGAAATATTTCTGACCGATGAAAAAGGCAATAAACTGTTTTACTCCGCCAAAGCTAAATTTATTATAGCAAGCGGCTCAACAGTAAGTAGTGAAGATAATATAACTATTATAAACCGTTCAATAGATACAAATGAAGGGTTACCTGTTGGCAAACTATTCGACTGGAATGCAAAAGATACCATTATCCGGGAATATAACGGCAAATACTATATTATGATTCCGGTTATCCCTCCATATGGCGGGAATAAGGGTATTTTAGGACTTACTTTCAGCAAATCGGTTATTGATGAAAAAGAAGCTGTCCTTATAAAAGCCTTTCGCAATAAACTGATTTTATCAATACTTCTTACATTCCTGCTTGTCGGTTTAATGATAGAATTTATTTTCATCAGGCCTGAAAGCAAACTTATAGCAAAGACCACAGAAGAAATATTTGATAATCCAAATTTATTTAAAACCGCTTCAGGAGAAGTTTCTGCGGAAGTAGAAGAAATTCACAGACAGATTTCCGAAAGGCTTGTGCATATGCAACAATCTGATAAAGATATTGCCGCCAATCTGTATAAACTGGAAAACCTTATGTCCGGTAACGAATCCGCCATAAATGAGATCCGGATTATGAGGGAGATCATCGATGGGAAATAAACGCCGGATCAGCCTTAATAAAAAAATCCTGCTTATTGCACTTAGTTTTATGGTGATTTCTCAGATAGTATATTTATATATTGACATCAGGTCATTTGAGAAAAGCTATGTTGAGATAATAAAGTCCAATCTATATGTTGTCGGTACCAGTATCAAAAACAATCTTGATGGTATTTTAGATAAAGGCATCCCTATAAACAAGCTTATTGGTTTGGAACCGTATTTTAATGAAACGCTGTCAGATGCTCCGAATTTAGCCTTCATAGCGGTTTATGATGAAGCTGGCAGATGCCTCTACTATTCCGATAGAAATGGATTTATTGAAGGCTCCACTGCTGATAAGACAGATAAAGATCTCATTAAAAGTGAAAGCGGCAGCAGGTTTGTCTTAAATTTTCCGCTCCAATCAGCCGGAGGCGGAATTAAAGGAAAGCTTATAACGGGTATTGACCAAAAAGTTATATCAAAGCAGATAAGATCGGTAATCATGGATACCGCTACAGTAATACTGATTTCAATTCTTGCAACAATTGATTTTTTGTTTTTTATTGTGGCTTTAACGATTGAAGTTCCTCTTAAAAGGGTTGCAGAAGATATCAGCCTTGCTAATAACCTTGAGCAGGCAGGGCTTCAGATCAAGAGAACCGGTATAGGTTTCTTTGATCAGGAGCTTGATCGGTTTGACCGTTACAGATACGATTTTATAGTAAAATGGCTAAGATTCAAAGAGTTGTTTTTCTCTTTTGGCAGGACTCTGCAATACCAAAATATAAAAAACCATTATCAGCCGGTCAAAGAAATAGAATCCATTATCAGCCGTTTCAGTTTCCAGCGTAAAGAGCATAACGGCCCGGCCATTATCGGATTGCCGGTATTAATCCGTCCTGCTTTATTTTTATTTGTATTTGCAGAAGCTCTCAGTATTTCTTTTCTGCCTCTTTATGCGGAAGAAATCTATCGTCCGCTATGGGGTTTTGGCAAAGAAGTGATAATCGGCCTTCCTATTTCAGCTTTTATGCTGTTTACTGCCCTTAGCTTTCCTGTGGGAGGAGCGCTCTCGGATACAATCGGTTACAGAAAATCCTTTGCCTTCGGGGCCTTAATCACAGCAACAGGACTCTTTTTAACCGGCACCGCAAACGACATTATTTATCTTATTTTGTACCGGTGCATAGTAGGAGCCGGATTCGGCATAGTATTTATCACGGCACAAAATTATATAGTATCAACCACTTCCATGTCTAACCGGGCCGAAGGAATGGCCATATTTCTTTCGGCGTTTTATGGAGGAACTCTTTGCGGTTCTGCAATAGGAGGGATGGTAGCTGAACGTATAGGATACAGAATATTGTTTTATTCAGGCGCAATTATTGCTCTTGCAGCTGTATTCTTCATTTATTTTTTTATTTTCGACCAGGACAGGACAGGGAAAAACTCTGAAGACGGAAAATTATTCAAGCAGTTTAAATCTTTTCTGCCTTTTCCGCGCGATATTATAAAGCTTCTGTCAAACCGGAATTTTGCAGCACTTACTTTTTTGCAGAGTATACCGAATAAAATATGCCTCATAGGATTTGTATATTATATTGCTCCACTTTTTTTAAAAAGTTTGGATTCAAGCCAGTCCGATACCGGCAGATATATAATGGGTTACAGTTTGATGATGATTCTTTTCAGTCAGGCGGCTTCAAAATTGACCGACAGGTATTTGTCCGCAAAGCCTTTTGTATTCTGGGGCGGGATTTTATCAGGTCTTTCGCTTATACCTTTTTTCTTCTTCAGCAATGTATGGATGATAGCAATAGGGATATTATTTCTCGGGCTGTCACATACCATTTCAGTGTCGAATCAGGCAAAACTGGCTTCCCAGCTTGAAGCGGTAAAGGAAATAGGCGTAGGCCCCGGACTGGGGATATACAGGCAGATGGAAAGGATAGGTAATGTTATTGCCCCTGTTCTTCTCGGATTTTTATCATCAATATTCGGGTATTCAAAAACTCTTGCATTTACCGGGATTTTTACGATTGTATTAAGTCTTGTTTTTCAGATTATTTACTGTGAGAAAACCGTTGCTTCCCCATGCGATTTAGAAACATAACATTGAGCGGAGATTTAATTGTATGAAAAAATACTTGCAAAGTATTATGGTATTAGCATGTCTGCTGAATACTTTTACTGCTTTTGGCCTTGATGAATTACCGGCAGTAAAAGAAGTTAAAACATATTCTTATACTGTAAATCAGCCATTTGCAGGCAGTCAGTCACCGGATGATGCAAAGATAGCAGCTGTTGCCAAAGGAAAAACCGAGGTGCTTGAAAATGCCGGCACTTACCTGGAATCAGTTACAGTTGTTGAAGATTTCGTGCTTACCAAGGATCAGAGTATTGCTATTGCATCAGGAGTTCTGTCGGTTGATATTTTATCGCAGAAAAATTATGCAACAGACCAGGGCTTTGGAATTATACTGGAGCTTAAAATAGATGTTGATACCAGCATTTTGGACAAAAGAGTAAGGCAGATCAAACAAGATACGGCTCTTATGGGAAAATACAGTGAGTTAAAGGATAGAGAGAATGAATTGTTGAAAAAAATTAAAATGCTTGAAAAACAAAACTCTGAGCTGTCACAACAGCCATCTAATAAAGAATTGCAGAAAAGAGAAGTTCTGGGAAAACAATATGAGGAAGTTATTGACGCTTTGCCTGCTATTGAACTGAATCAGAAAGCAATAGCATTGTGGGAGGGACACAAATATAAAGATCCTGAAAAAGCGATTGAATATTTAAACGAATCTATCCGGCTTGATCCGAAGACTCCTATTTCATACAACAACCGTGGTGTGGCATATTATAACATGGGAAACAGACAACTTGCTTTAGGAGATTTTAACCGCGCACTTTTGCTTGATGGAAATTATGCCGATGCCTACAATAACCGTGGGGTTATATTTATTGAACTCAGACAATATGATAAAGCAATTGAAGATTTTAATCAGGCTATAAGGCTTAATCCGCAAAGGGTCGATTCTTTCTTAAACCGTGCTTCTGCATATAAAAACATATGGCAATACCAGCTCTGTCTTGACGATCTTAAGCAGGCTTTATTGCTGGATCCAAACTATGCTGAGAAAACCTCCGGTAATACAAGTGCAAATATAGATCTTAACGAAATTGAGCGCTTGTGTGAAAATTCCCGTAAAGCATGCGGCCTTGGGTTATGTAAATCTAAAAAATATCTTGATGAAAGAGGGTTCTGCAGATAAATTTTATTACATTGCGCGCTTAATTATAAATTTAGAGTTATTTGCTTGAATTACTTCTTCGGGGGAGCCTGAGGCTATGGCACGACCTGACTTAATCAGCACCACATTGTTTGCAAGAGTCATGATTTCATCCAGATCGTGAGTAACATAAAGAATGGGCACGGACAGGTTTTTGGTGAGAGCAGTAATAAACGGGAGAACTTCCGCCTTGCGGGCGGCATCCAGGGAAGCAAGAGGCTCATCCATAAGAAGAATTGTAGGACTTGTTAGTAAAGCTCTGCCGATGGCGACACGCTGTTTTTCACCTCCTGACAGTTTGGCTGGTCTGCGGTCAAGCAGGCTTTCGATACCCAGAAGATTAACGACCTGATCAATTTTCACATAACGTTGTAAGGGTGGTATCAGGCGCATACCGTAAGTAAGGTTTGATAATACGTTAAGATGCGGAAACAGGCGGCCTTCCTGAAAAATATAACCGATTCGCCGTTTTTCCGGAGAGACATTTATTCCTTTATCCGAATCAAATAAACAGTTTCCGGCTATTGTGATATGCCCTTTGTCCGGGCGAAGAAGTCCTGCCACCATGTTGATGATGGATGTCTTTCCGGCTCCTGAGTCTCCATAAAGTGCGGTAATACCCGTTTCTTCGGAAGAAAACATAGCATTAATCCGGAAATCACCCTGTTTTTTTACAACATGTATATCTATCACCAATCAACCCCTTATATAGGCGGTAAATCTTTTTGACATAACTTCGGAAGCGACAAGCGCAGCCATGGCGACCACAACTGAAATAACACATAAGCGCATTGCACCGGCTTCCCCCCCCGGGGTCTGAGTAAGTGTATAAAGAGCCAATGGAAGCGTTTGCGTCTGTCCCTGGATATTTGATACAAAAGTAATCGTTGCTCCGAATTCACCAAGGCTTCGTGCAAAGGAAAGAATAAGTCCGGTAATGATTCCCGGTGTAATCAACGGAAGAGTGACGGTAAAAAACACTCTCATTGGCCCTGCGCCAAGTGTGCGGGCGGCATCTTCTATTCCCCTGTCCACGCCTTCAATAGAAAGCCTTACAGCTCTCACCAGCAGAGGAAAGGCCATAGCTGCGGCAGCAATCGCCGCACCCTTCCAGGTAAAGGCGATCGTAATGCCAAGATTTTTTAACAGCCAGGCGCCTATTATTCCTCTTTGTCCGAAAAGAAGAAGAAGTAAATATCCTATCACAACGGGAGGCACCACCAGCGGCAGATGTACCAATCCGTCAAGCAGAGATTTGCCCGGAAATTCAAAACGTGCCAGAATCCATGCAGCAAAAATCCCCGGAATCAGGCTGCCTGCCATGGCACAGCATGAAACCCAAAGACTTAAACGAAGCGCCTCCCATTCCATAATTGTCATACCAAGAAGTTCCATTATCGCGCACAATAAATAATTTTAAAGAGATTTAGGACAAAATCTGTTCCAACCCATAAGATATGCTGCTCCGGCAATAGTTGTTCCGTAAAAGATTACCGGCTTTTCAGTTAAAAACAGTCCTATTGAATCATTGACCAGTGTCGTACCTGTAACAAGAAGAACATCGGCCCATTTCAAGGCCTCATCCGTTTTATCAGGGCCTTCTGCAACTACACCGGATTTTTTGGTCCCGATGTTATCCGTATCCAGATCAAGGAGGCGTAAAGGAAATAATGAGGCTATTTCACGGGCAATGACCGGCTGGAATCCGACCTGGGTAATTTTAACCGTACCAAAATTTTGCTTTATATGCTTAACCATTTCGACAGCACATTTGCCGGGTTCCTTGTCACGACAGTGTAAAGTTCCTTTAACCACCCCCAAACTTCTTGTAACGGCATTCAGTGTGGCTGTGAAAACTGCACGCCGGTAGTTATTATTAAGGGGCATTGAAAGAATTTCTCCTAAAGTGCCTTTGAAATTACCGAACTGGTCTGTAAAAGCCTGACCGGGCGATCCGCGAAATTCTGCCTGCATGAGGCGTTCTTTTCCTTTCAGCAGGGGAAAATCCTTATCTTCAGGATTGCCGATTGCCTCTTCTGAAGTCAGGGTATTAGCGTATATATCTATATATTCTTCAAGAAGATTGTTTTGCAGACACAAATCAAAAAAGCGTTTTTTTAACTCATCCCGGATTAAACTCATTATTGTCATCCTTTGCAAAAAGGTTAATTCTGCAAAACGGTAAAGCCATATTTTTCAAATATGACTCTTGCTTCCGGTGTTTTCAAAAATTTCATAAAATCAAGAGCCGCAGGAGTTTGCCTGCCGGCAACCAACGCTGCAGGATATAAAATAGGTGAGTGGCTTTCTTTGGGAAACATGCCGGCAATTCTGACCTTTTTTGTAATAGCGGCATCCGTGGCATAAACAATACCCACCGGCGATTCCCCCCGTTCAACCAGCATAAGCGCAGTACGAACATCCTTTGACCGGGCAACTTTGTTTTTTATGCTGCCCCATACACCCAGATTCTCAAGAGACTGTTTTCCATAAATTCCTGCAGGCACATGATCAGGGTCACCCATGGATAAATATCCGTTTCCCAAAAGTTTGGAAAGATCAAAATTTGCTTTAATGTCTATTTTTTTGATGCTGCTGTCAGCCGGAACAATAAGAACAATTCTGTTGCTTAAAAGATTAAACCGGGAAGAGCTGTTTATCATTTGTTTTTCTTCAAGATAATCCATCCATTTATAATTGGCGGAAATATATATATTTGCGGGAGCCTGGTTTTCAATCTGTTTTGCCAGAGCTGACGATGATGCAAAAGATGGAATGAATTCAACCTTTTTTTGCTCAGAAAATATTTTACCTATTTCTGTTAATGCATTGGTCGTTGAAGCTGCTGCAAAAACGGTAATGGATTCAGTCCCTGAATCTGCAACAGATATTGTTGAATATACACCCAGAATCAAAATTACAATAACCAATAGGGAAAAACTTTTTGAAATCAATCTTGTTTTCATGTCATACTCCTTTCCTCAAAAAAATATATAGATATTAAATATCTTGCCATTTATTCACAAATCACTTATAAAATATATGACGTCTATAATTGTCATAAATCTTATTGACCATATTAATGCAATTTATAATTGTCAATCTTTAATTTTTAAATTAATAAATTTATATAGTTTTCAATCGGAGGATATGCAGTGAGCGGATCAGATAAACAGGCTATAACTTGCCGTCTAAAAGTAATCCGACAGTCAGCAGGAATATCTCAAATTCAGCTTGCTTCTCTGGTGGGGATAAAAAGGCAGGCTGTTTATGATATAGAATGTGGCAAATACGTTCCTAATACATCGGTGGCTTTGCAAATGGCAAAGATTCTCGGCTGTAAGGTAGAAGACCTTTTTTATCACAACCTGCCTGAACGCACAGACAATATCAGCCTTGCTGACAAAAGCATTTCTCCTAATAATAGAATATCTGTTGTGAAGATACGCGACAGGCTTGTTGCTTATTCTCTTGAAGGAAGGAATTCATCAGGACATAGCTTTCAGGCGGCTGACGCTATTCTGGAAGCCGATGGGAAGACAGTAAAATTTTTTAAAGACTTTAACACGATAGAAAAAACCGCCCTGTTGCTGGGATGTGACCCGGCTTTAGGAATACTTGCCTGCCATGTGGCCCGGCAATGTTTTGATGTTAGTCTTAAATGCCGGTTTGCTTCCAGCGGACAGTCTCTCAAGCATCTGGCGGCGGGGCAAACCCATATGGCTGCGACACATATGCATGATTCGGGCAAGGAACAATCCAATATAACTTATGCAAAAAAAATATTAGGAGGAACTCCTGCAAATGTAATAGCTTTTGCAAATTTTGAGGAAGGCCTTATGATATCAAAAGGTAACCCTCATAAAATCAATCGTATATCCGATCTTGTAAAAGGATCTGTACGATTTGTAAACCGGGAACCCGGTGCGGCCTTACGTACACTTCTTGATGATCGCCTTGAAAGCCTGGATATTCCATCCGATAAGATTGCAGGTTACAATAATATTGTTTTTAGCCATGAAGAAGGAGCGCAGATGCTGGCTTACGGTCTTGCAGATGCAGCTTTGGGGCTAAGAGCCGTTGCTTCTGCCTGGGGGCTAGATTTTATTACAATTGAAACGGTTCGTTGCGATATTATAATCCCAACTGACTTAATGGACCATCATGCTATACGCACGATGCTTGATATACTCCAAACACGAGCATTTCGTGATGAACTTGCTCAACTTCCCGGCTATGAGAATAAAGAAACCGGTAAAATGATTACTGCCATATAGAAATCCTTTTTTAGATAATCTGAGCCAATTGAGGTATTTTGTTTTCGGTTTCTTTTAAGGAGTTATTCACTTATAATGGATTTGCATAGATTGCGCGTTGAGTATGTTTTTATTCCTGGGCTCTGATATCAAGATGTTCTGAGATATGTTTTTGATTTTGCTCCTGTCGGTTCCCTTCAAGTACGAGTCGTTTTGCTTCTTCTATTCCGGTCCTAAATTCGAGCGCTGAATTCGTCTCGATGGCAAGGCGGGTGAATGATCGAAGAACCTGATCAGTTAAGGCTTTCGGCAGATATGAAAGGGATCTTCTGGAAAGAATGACATTATCTAAGACCCGGGACATTTCCAAACAGTTATTTATATTCGTCTCGACGTACAATTTTGCGCCAAAGATTCCGTATCTTGAGCGTTTTATGAGAACTCCGGTTTGAGCAATGCTGATAAAGGCAGATTCCCTGCTTATCCAATCTACACGAGCAAAGCATGCTCTTGCATCATCAATATATCGAATCAGTTTCCCCACGATTCTTACCTCACAGCCAAAATTTTAATTATTATAATTACCTTGAAAAACAAAAAAGGCACCCTTAAGTCAAATTTTACAGAATTTGATTTGGTTTAAAAACATCTTATTATTCTCATGTCAATAGAATAAAAAGGGCAGGATAATGGATGCAATTCCGGATGTAATGTATCATGGGATGCCAAAGAGCCGTTGCAGAACAAATTTTTTTGAACTCAATCGACCCGGATTAAAGTCAAAATATTCATTGACCATGCATATTGCCCGGGATATGTTCCGGCAGTATTATAATTTTTATTCTGAGGAGCCACTTTCAAAACGTTTCAGTTTGGTCAAGGTCAAGGCGGGCGAAAATTTTAACCATAGGAATACTTAGTATTTAGAGGATTAAAATTTGAGCCCAACGCAGAGATCGGCCTAAATGGGACGTTTTGAAACTGGCTCTGAGGTTGAGTGATATAAAGTGACATTGACAGAGTTTATTAAATCGAATTATTTCAATTTTATTTTTTGATAGTAACCGGGTTGATTAAATGCTTTGTAAAAACAGGAAAAAATCAAAATGAATGTCGGCTTGGCTCTTGGAAGCGGGTCTTCTCGCGGGTGGGCACATATCGGAATTATTCGTGCGCTGTCCGATATAGGCATTGAGCCCGGAATTATTTGCGGCACATCGATAGGCGCACTGGTTGGAGCATCTCATGTGTCAGACAAACTTGAAAAACTGGAAGAATGGGTGGGCTCGCTAACCAGGTTTAAAATAGCAAGATTTTTCGAGATTAATACCAGACTAAATGGATTTGTTAAAAAGGAGCGGTTTCAGGATTTTCTAAAAGAATATGTTGCTAACGATGATGCTATAATAGAAAATCTGGCAAAACAGTATGCTTCCGTTGCCACAGACCTGGAAAGTGGCAGAGAAATGTGGCTAACGAAAGGATCTTTGATAGAGGCCGTTTGGTCATCTGTTTCTCTGCCCGGTCTGTTTCCGGCAATAAGAAATAATGGCAAATGGCTTGTAGATGGCGGTCTTGTCAATCCGGTTCCTGTTTCGGTCTGCCGTGCATTGGGGGCAGATATTGTTATTGCTGTTAATTTGAATGGTGATATTGTTGGTAAACATTTTGATAAGCCGGAAGATACGATAAAAAAAGAAAACGGTGTTGTAAGTAAAATTACCGATTGGGTTATAGATAATACCGGTTCCGTATTTTCGACGAACAGGATAAAAGATCAACCACCCAGCTTGTTTGAATCAATTGCCGGTTCAGTAAACATTATTCAGGACAGAATTACGAGAAATCGTATAGCTGGTGATCCCCCGGATATTTTGCTTTCCCCCAAACTATCACATATAGGATTATTGGAATTTTATCGTGGAAAGGAAGCTATAAGGGAAGGTAATGATTGTGTGCGAAGAATGTTGTCTGAAATAAAACACGCAATAGACGCGGCTTAACATTGTCTATCCACAAACTATAATCTTGCGGTCCATATCTGCGTTCGGGCGTTTTTGAAATACTCGACGTAAACACACCTATTTTTCAAAACTGCTACGGCCTTGATCTGAACTGCAATCTGTCATTTCAGGACGGACACTGACTACCGGGTTTAGCTTTAACAATTTTTTTAATTGAAAAATTCGACAAGACTGCAAAAAAGAAAGGCCTTTACAACAGTTTTGACTATCGACCTCCGGTATTGCAGTTTTATCATTGTTTTGTGCTCTGGCCGGCTTTTGATAAAGGGTTCACGTGAAAATATTACACAAATTTAAGTTCAGGAGATATAATGGACACATTATTATTGAAAAAAATAGATCTTGAAAGCGGCCTGGAATTGGAGATTTATGACGTATCGAGAAAATTGGCCGGTGACAGATGGTATGTTGGATTTATTGCCCGTATTGAAATACCTATAACTTTTATTGCAGACTATGCCGATTCATCTGAGATTGATATGGAAAAGATGAAAGATGTGCTGGGTGAAACCGTTCGGTTTGAACAGAAGCGCGACCGCCATTATATCGACGAAAAGAATAAGGATGCCATGTTGCAAGGTCTCATAGATGATTTCCTGGCGACCACCCTGCAGTATTTTTCCGGAAAAGATTTTGCGAAGAAGTATGCCCTTCAGGTATACGGAAAAAGGCTTGAAAAAACATCATGGTATAAAGCGTGAACTGTCCTGGAATGTTAAGATTATATAAAAACAGCCGAAAGTGATATCTTGAAAGGCCATTGACAATAACATAAAATTATAGTTGACATGAAATATATAATCTGGTCAATAACAAGCTCCAAAAAAATGGTAGCTATTAAATATAAGCAATTAACCGGAGGTGGTTTATGAAATATAACAGAATTTACAATTTTAACGCAGGGCCTGCAGCTTTGCCTTTAAGCGTTCTTGAAGAAGTAAAAGAATCTTTTTTAAATTTTGCCGGCTCAGGAATGTCAATTACGGAAATAAGCCACAGATCAAAAACTTTTGACGAAGTAATAAATGATGCTGTCCTAAGAACAAAAAGGCTTTTAAAACTGGATGATAGATATCATGTTCTTTTTCTTCAGGGAGGAGCAAGCCTTCAGTTTGCGATGGTTCCCATGAATTGTCTTCCGGACGGCAAATCAGCCGATTATGTTGAAACAGGGACATGGTCTACAAAAGCTATCAAAGAAGCACAGATACTTGGAAAAAATATAAATATTGTGGCTTCTTCCAAAGATAAAAATTTCTCCTATATTCCCTATGATGTAAAGTTTAATAATGAATCCACATATGTTCACATTACATCCAATAACACAATAAAAGGAACTCAATGGGCCAGGTTTCCGGACACAAAAGGAATACCTATAGTCGCCGACATGTCTTCAGATATAATGAGCAGGGTATTTGATCCAAAACCTTTTGGGATAATTTATGCCGGGGCACAAAAAAATATAGGCCCGGCCGGGGTTTGCATGGTAATCATACGAGAGGATATGCTTAAACTTATTCCGGATAATCTTCCGACAATGTTGAAATACACTACATTTTCCAATTCCAATTCGTTGTATAATACTCCTCCCAGCTTTTCCATATACATTATTCAGCTTGTATTAAAATGGCTGGAAGAAACTATAGGAGGCATTGATAAAATTGAAGCGATTAACAAAGAAAAAGCTGGTCTTTTATATCAAACCATAGATTCCGGTGATTTTTATAAGGCAACAGCAAAGCAAGACAGCAGGTCTTTGATGAATGTAACCTTTCGTCTTCCCAGTGAAGAGCTTGAAGCTAAATTCATTCAGGAAGCAACTAAAAACGGTCTGGGCGGTCTTAAAGGGCATCGTTCTGTTGGCGGATGCCGTGCATCTATTTATAATGCAACAAATATGGAAGGTATCCGGGCTTTAACCGATTTTATGAAAAACTTTGAACAAAAAAATGGTTAACCCTGGCTATGTAAATAAAACCATTTAAAAAGCCTTTTCAATAAACATTCAAAACTGCCAGCATAAAATCCTGTGCTTTGATGAGCATTATAGTTGTTCATCAAAGCACAGGATTTTTATCAGCCTAATATTTCAGGCTTTCCTGTTTAACAGACCTACGGGTTATTTATGCTTTGATACTTCCACCAGGTAGATTTCCACTTCCTTTTCTTTTCCTTTGAGAGGCTGTGCAGGAAGTTTTTTCAAGCCTATAATATCCGTTATATTTGTCATTTCAGCCTGGATGGCATTAAAAACCGGACCACTGATCAATATCTCGTTCGACCCGGCAACAGATTGAATCCGTTGGGCCACATTTACTGCATCGCCTATAACAGTATAATTCATATGATCTTCAGACCCTATATACCCTGCCACCACTTCCCCTGAGTTAATGCCCACTGTCAGTGTCAACGTCGGCCATCCCTTGTTACGGTTTTCTTCATTGAATTGGTTCAGGGCTTGTAGCATGTCAATAGCGGTTTGAACCGCCCGGAGAGGATCATCTTTCCGGGAAAGAGGAGCGCCGAATATTGCCATCATACCGTCTCCCATCAGTTTGTCCAAAGTACCATGATGCCGGAAAATGATCGGGGTCATGCAGGAAAAATATAAATTCAGAATCCTCACAACCGTTTGATGGTCTATTTTTTCGGACAAGGAGGTAAATCCCTGAAGGTCGGCGAAAAGAATCGTAACATACTTTCTTTCGCCGCCTAGTCGAAGGTTTTCTTTTGTATCTATTATTTTTTCCCTTACGGTGGCGGAAAAAAACCGGCTCAGATTGAGTCGTTGCTTTTCTTCCTGAATCATC
The DNA here is from genome assembly GCF_051233685.1 of Desulfobacterium sp. N47. Taxonomy (NCBI): domain Bacteria; kingdom Pseudomonadati; phylum Thermodesulfobacteriota; class Desulfobacteria; order Desulfobacterales; family Desulfobacteriaceae; genus Desulfobacterium; species Desulfobacterium sp. N47. The sequence continues at coordinate 3,089 of NZ_JBAMMY010000318.1, read as the reverse complement.
TGTCCGTATATTCTTGAAAGAATTATGCCTGTGGCAATACCATCGCTTACCAGGCTTAAAAAGCGAATCATGTTAGGATCAAACCCGCTCGTTTCCTTTCGACGAAACCTGAGAATCCCTATACAGTTTTTATTATGCAGAATCGGCAGGCAGAGAATAGCCCCGCCGGATTCTTCCGCTTCCGCCTCAATCTGAACCATGTTATCTGTTACAACAACAGGTTCTTTATTTATGAACGCTTTTTTTGTTGCATCTGCTTCCATGGTCTGCCTGTGTTCGGATACTGTTTGCTTTCCCACCATGGCAACAGTATCAAGCAACTGGTTCCCATGGTCAAACAACACCAGAGTGACATTCTCAAAAGACAGGCTTCGCTTCAAAACCAAAAGCTGATTTTCCCAAAAAACACGGGTGTCCAGATCATTAATTAAGCGCAGCGTTTCCCCAAGTTCTTTTAATATTGATAATTCTTTTATCTTTGCTTCATACCCTGTTTGAATTTTAGCGACCTGAAGTTTATAGATATCCCGCTCCCGGGTCACCTGCGAAAGATTTTCCATTGTTTCCTTATCAACCGGCATGTGTAAATCTCCTTATGTCAATGAAAAGAGCTCCCGGTTATCTTCCAGAATTGTTGCCATCTCTTTGGCCATGCTTTCAAGCATCTTGCTGTCTATCCCTTTAAAAACCCGTTTCAGAACGGAAAACTGTCCATAAGCCAGAGAGGTTGAAGGTGCAGCGGATTCCGCTGCGTATGTTATTTTATGATAGAGATAATCGGATAGGCTGATAATGGCCGGCAGAGAAGATATCTCATGTGCATCATCCGGCTGGTGCTGGTGATGACAGGCAATAGCTTGGGATAAACTCTCAGGAAGGTTCCATCGGTTTGCTACAAATTTGCCGATCATCGCATGGTTCAGCTCAAATTTTTCTTCTTCCATCTCATATACGGGAAGCTTATACTTTACGGCAGTTCGATAGGCGTTATTGTATAGTTCCGGAAAATGTTCAATCAAAAAAATCTTTCCTGTATCATGTATCAGACCTGCTGTAAAAGCACCGGAACCCTTAATCACCGGAAGTTTTCGGCATAAATTTTCAGCAATGATGGCTGTTCCAATGGAGTGGTGCCACAATGCATTGGGATTTTTCAGCCCGTCCGCACTGAAATTCTGAAAAGTTTTGGCGGCTGACAATCCAAAGGAGAGGTTTTTAATCTCATCCGTTCCGAGTATCATAACCGATTCCTTTACCGTATCTATTTTACGTGAAACACCATAAAATGCTGAATTGACAATCTTTAGCAGCTTTAAAGTCAAGGAGGCATCCGTTTCAATAACCTTGACCAGGGCATCGATAGTAGCATCGGGATCGGCAAGAATGTTAAACAGCTTAAGCGCTACAACAGGCAAAACGGGCAGCGACTCAATGTCATTGAGCATAGCTGTAATGCTTGCAGCGTTTCGCTTTCTGTCTTCCAACCCCTCTTCTATTGTCATTGAATAAATAATTTCTTCAAGATGCTTTTCCAGTTGTTTATCTGATACCACCCAGGGGTTGGAATTTATAATTTTTTCGAGGGCAGGAGCTGCTTTATAGTCAAAGGGAAGTCGATTTAAAAAATCCCGTTGCTCTTTATTAGTCAGGTTGCTGAGACCATGCCACAGAGTTTTGGGGTCAAGTGAGAGCAATCGCTGAAATAACCGTCCTCTTGCCCGTGTGAAGTAGAGTTGAATAGTTCCGATCCTTTGCTGGTCCCGCGCGCGCTCAGAAGCACCTTCCGCGTATTTTGGCAAAGCAACGCGTATCTCTATCGGATCTTCAGATACAATATCGTCTGTTAGTGGGTGTGCCTGCTGAAATAAATTGGAAATCGACAGCCCCTCGTCCGGGAAGATGGAAAAATCGACTTTTGCACGCGTCGACCCCGGCAGTAACTCCTGAATGGCCTGCTTGATTTTGTTTTGAACCAGCAGGGCGCCCTTCCGGTCCGTTGTAAAACCCAATAACAGCAACTGGTCCTCATCGATTCCGATTACTGTATCGCTCTCACGGAAATACATGCTGAATTTTTCCTGAAAATCTCCCAGCATTGATGGTAAAATGATATCAGGATAATCTGATGATATCTGTACCCGAAAGAAGGCAAGAGAGGTTCTGCCCCTGAGAGCTTTGCTGAGTTCTTTTTTAAGCATCATATAATGCTTTTTCACAAGGCGGAAATGTCCGTTTGAATCGGTAATCACGGTTTCAATTTCGGTGATACACCCTAATTCGTCAAGGCTTGCCTGAAACATTTCCGCTTCGTTTTGACTTGAAACTTCACAAACTATTCGTGGCAAGTCAGACAACAGGCGTTTGATTTTCTGCTTCGTCAATAAATTTCCGCGGCTAAAAAACGAGACAATTTTAGCAATATTGGCATTTTTAGCGATTCTGTAGAGTACGATTTGAAGGTTTTCTTCCTTCATAGCAACTGAATCCTTGTTAACCTGGGTATATGAAAAAACCGCTTTATTTTTTATGAATCTCTGTGCCGATCCATTTTTCAATAAAAGAATACGAAGCTATATATAAACTATGACTTGTTTTTTGCAATAACATAATTTTTACCAAATTGCGCATGGCTGTGCTACAAGTATTGAACCGGTTTGAGAACTGAGGTATGGCAGGAAGGATTTTTGAAAAAGGCGGCGTCAAAATGTCCAAACATCACGCTAAATAAAATATAGCGCCTAAATCTATGTTCGCATTTCTATAACTTGTTTATTTAAAATATTAAGTTGAGATAAGTCGCATAGAAGCTTAACCCTATCCGTCCCAAGGCATCGACAGTTCCCGGCACCCCTACCAAGCAAATAGTATACCGAAAGAAACCATGGAATGAACACAAAGACGCATTTCAATCCCTGATCAAAAAAATATTTTAGCATTTGCCATAATAACTTGAGAGTCCAAAGTTCTCACAGTTGGTTTAAGCTCAACCATTTAACATCCATTAAATTATTACATACATTGATAATGCTTTAACAGATAGCATAGTATGTGTATATATAAAAATATAAAACGTACGTAAAATAATTATT
>NZ_JBAMMY010000312.1:0-14787 GCF_051233685.1 Desulfobacterium sp. N47 | reverse complement strand
AAATTTGATTTCTGTCGTATGACAATAAACGAACTCACTTGTATGATGGAAAAAGTTATTAAAGAAGATAAACGAAATCCATTGGGTTATAAGCCTTTTGTGCTTATAGGTCATACAAAAGATCTGGTTGATTTCGAAACCATTGTTTCTTTCTTGTCTTATTTGAAACAAAAGCATATCAAAATTTCAACCTTTGAAGAAGCATATGAGAAATGTATATGACGGTTTACTGTTGACAGTTATCAGTTAACAGTCAAAAAAATAGTTTCTCGCAGAGTAAACTGAGATTACATAGATTTTTCGAAATTTTTGAGAAGAAATTCCAAAAACATGCCGGCCTTCTAACGCATGAGAAACATGATGTACCCAAGTTGCTATAAATAATATGAAAAAGTTGAAAATATATCTGGATATGTGTGTTTATAACAGGCCGTTTGATGATCAGCTACAGTATAGAATAAATACAGAAACTCAGGTTTTCATTATACTGCTGTCGATGATATTGAAAGGTGAACTTAATCTGGTTAATTCATTTGCATTGCGATATGAAAACAGCAAGAACCCCAAAATCGAAAATATGCTTAGGATATCAGATGTTATGGAATATTCTACAGAATATATATCTTACGACAAATGGATATTAGAAAGATCAATTGAACTTGAAAAATATGGTTTGACAGGTATGGATGCCATTCATATTGCATGCGCTGAAAAAGCAAAAGCCGATTTTTTTATAACATGCGATGATGGTCTATTTAAAAAGCTGGAACGAGTTGATAAAATTGGAATCGTATATTATAATATAATAGATTTCATATCAAAGGAGGTGTTTAAGATATGAGTATATTAAATGAACTGACTCCCGTTGAAGTAAGAAGAGCAGGTTGGGAAGCCCTTAGAGAAAAACTAGGTCCCGCTGGTGCTTTAAAATTCATTCTGGACTATGACCGCGGTGAAGGCAATTATACCGAATTGCGTAAAAAAATATTCAAGGGAAAGTCGGTTAAAGATATTATTCAGGATATGAAAAGTGGCGGATATGCATGAACTGCCTGTCAGCGAACCCGAATATTTACTTTCATAACACAAAACTCAAACAATTTTCCGTTTCTGTCCCGTTAAATTCAGTAGGACTGTTTAACCGGAGTAAAAATTCTTAGTAAAGCTCTGAGATTTCAAACAGCCAACAGTCTTTAACATTGCACAAGGCTCAGCCGCCGAGCTAAGAACACAGGTCTATATTTCAAAACAAGTAAACATTTTATCTGATAAAGACGCTGAAGAACTGATAGTAGAATTAAAGTCCATATCAAAAATGCTCCAGCGGCTGCACAGTTCATTAAAATAATTACCACTTTCTTTAACTGAAAACCGTAAACTGAAAAAATGCTTGCAAAAAAAATTGATATAAACTGGCACTCCGACCTTTCCATATATGCCTCTGAACCCTTTTTAAGGGCCGTTAGTGACGAATACGGGTGGCTTGGCGGTTTTGATGATTCAGATAACATCCGCTGTATATTGCCTTATACAATCGTTAGAAAAGCTATGGTTCGGATGGTACGCTTCCGGGTAGAAACTATTCTGATAGATAAGAACCTCTCAATTGAAGATGAAAAATTGTTCTTAAACAGTGCGATAGAATATTTTCGTTCTATTAAAGCGGATATTATTATTCCTGCAACAACCAACACAATTTTTCGCGCATACCCTGATGGCGCTGTTGCTGCGCCATATGGAACTTATCTCATAAATTTAACACAGTCTGAAGAATCTCTTTGGAGTAATCTTAGTTCAAGTCATCGGCGTAAAGTTCGCCTTGCCGGAAAGCATGATGTGCAAATCCGAACCGGAATAGAATATACTGAAATCGCATATAAACTGGTTCGAGATACTTTTAAGAGATCAGCGATTCCTTTCATGGATTTTAACGCATTCAGGAAGATGGTGAAAAGTTTTGGTGAAAACGTAAAAATTTTTGTTGCTGATTATCAAGGAGTCATACAGGGTTCTCTTGTTATTCCTTTCAGCAACCACACTGCTTATTATGTTTACGGAGGCAGCATACCCAAACCCATAACAGGGGCAACAAATTTATTGCACTGGGAAGCAATTCGACATTTCAGCATACTTGGGGTTAAACAATATGATTTTGTTGGAGTCCGAATCAATCCTGAAGGAGGAACAAAGCAGGAAGGACTCAAGTCATTTAAACAACGTTTTGGTGGCAAATTGGTTCAGGGTTTTATGTGGAAATATCCTATCAACCCTGTTAAAGCTGCTGTTTATTCTTCAGCAGTCAAAATGCTACGGGGTGGTGATATTGTTGATCAAGAACGACATAAGTTATAAATATTCGGACATTAGGATAGCAATAAACCTGATTTTCATTTAAGAAATTACTTTTCTAATATGTAATAAATTAATTTTCATGGAGGATTATAATGCCGGGATTAGCCGGATTAATTACAAAGGAAATTACTGGTAAAGAAGAAGAAACACTTAGAGTCATGCTTGACTCTATGCTCCATGAATCCTTTTACACGCATGGTATTTTCACAAGCAAGGAGAATGGATTCTTTATCGGATATTCCGCACTTCAGGGCTCATTCGCAGATTGCATGCCAATTTTCAATGAAACCAAAGATATTGTCCTTTTTTTGACCGGTGAATGTTACATGGATCGTTCCCTGATCTCAGACTTATCTAGTCGTGGACATAATTTCAATCCGGACAATGCATCATATATTGTTCATCTTTACGAGGAAAACGGTGAAGCTTTTTTCAAGTTGCTAAACGGATGGTACAACGGAATTATATTGAATCTTCGCAACCCTGAGGCAATACTGTTTAATGACAGGTATGGAATTCGACGCATCTATTTTTATGAGCACAAAAATGTTTTTGCTTTTTCATCTGAAGCAAAATCACTCTTAAAGGTATTTCCAGAGCTTCGAAAAATTGACACGCAAAGCATAGCAGATTTTCTAAATTTTGATTGTGTTCTTGAAAACCGAACGTATTTTTCAGATATTTCTCTATTGCCTGCCGGCTCTGCATGGTCCTTTCATGGCAACAATGTCAGGAAAAAAAGTTTTTTAAACACTGCTTTACTGGAAAACCAGATTCCATTGAAACACGATGAGTTTTTTGAGGAACTGGGAGACACTTTTAAAAGGATACTTCCCCGCTATTTCCATGAAAACCACCAAATAGGCATGTCGATGACGGGCGGGCTTGACACAAGATCGATTCTGGCCTGTATAGATGCATCTTCCGGTCAGTTACCCTGCTATACCTTCGGAGGATCATACAGAGACATTCTGGATGTTCGTATAGCTCCAAAGGTGGCAGCAGTTTGCAAACAACAGCATCAGGTCTTGAGATTAGACGATAACAAATTACTGGCGGAATATCCCTATCATGCAGAAAGAGCAATATACATATCAGATGGTCTTGAAGGTGTAGATAAGGCTGATGTGATCAGCTTCAATAAGTTAGCAAGGGAAATTGCGCCAATAAGAATGACTGGCAAATACGGTAGCCAGGTATTGAAAGGAATTGTGGGATTTCAAAGCAGGCCACCAGATATTAACATCATAAACGAAGGCTTTAGAAAATATCTTGATATGGCACGAAAAAAGGGTTCAGAACTTCAAAAAGGTCATAATCTTTCTTTTCTTCTACAATGCGTAGTCCCATGGTGGTGGAACGGTTTTATCTCTCTGGAATCATCTCAGGTAGATGTACGCAGCCCTTTTCTGGATAATGATTTTCTCAATGTTATGTACAGAGCACCAAAAAACATTGGTAACTTCGGAACCGAATTTGAACTTAATCTTATAGCCAAGTCAAAGCCTGAATTGATGGCTATACCAACAACGGGTAGTTATGGTGGGAATTACCCTTGGTTGATCGCAAAGGGTGTGAAGACAGCGCTTAAAATGATGTTGATATTGGACAAGATTCACACACGGGAACAATTACCCTATGGGATGACACATATTGTTGGCCGTTTAGATTATTTGCTCTCGCCATTACACCTCGACCGTTTAGTAATGGGATTTGCCGAATTTCGCCGATATCGTACATGGTTTAGAGATCAACTGTCAGGATATTTACAGGAAATATTGTTGGACGATAGAACACTCAGCCGCCCATATTGGAACAGGCAGCAAGTATCACGAGTTGTAAAAGATCACATCAATGGACGAGGAACATATCTACGTGAAATCCGTAAAGCACTTCAGATTGAATTGATCCATCGGGTTCTTCTGAATGATTGAACTCAGTGCTTCTGTGTACTCTGTGAGAAATTAATAGCTATATGAATTACAATGCATACATCATAAATCCTGAAGAACCCATACTAGTAACAGGAGCTAACGGGTTTGTCGGTTCAAGAGTTGTTCGTACCTTGTTATCATATAACTTTAAACATATTCGATGCCTTACAAGATCTTCCAGCAGTTCTGGAAATCTTGAGTCTATCAAAAAAGAATTTTCTACTGTAAATATCGAAATCTTAAAAGGCAATCTGCTTTCCCGTAAAGATTGCATAACTGCTGCAAAAGGGACATCTGTCATTTATCATTTGGCAGCAGGTATTGACAAAACATACCCGGGTTGTTTTTTAAATTCCGTTGTTACAACCAGAAATCTTCTTGATGCTGTAGTAAAAGAAAATAAATCAAAGCGGTTCGTCAACATCAGTTCTATCGCTGTCTATTCGAATGAGAAAATCCGGCGCCGTGGCCTGATGGATGAATCCTGCGAGGTAGATAATAAACTGCTTGAGCGACATGAGCCTTATACATATGGAAAAGCAAAACAGGATGAATTGGTGCTCGAATATGCCGGTAAATATAATTTACCGTATGTTATAGTGCGTCCAAGCGTAGTCTTTGGTCCAGGCAAAGCTAAGATTACCGACAGGGTAGGAACAGATGTATTTGGAATTTTTCTCCATCTTGGCTTGAATAACAGGATACCGTTCACATATGTTGATAATTGTGCAGAAGCTATTGTATTAGCGGGGTTAAAGCAAGGAATAGATGGGCAGGTTTTTAATATTTTGGATGATGATCTGCCAAGAAGCCGTAAATTTCTTAAGTTATACAAGCGTAAAGTGCGTCGATTTATTTCAATCCCGGTTCCTTATCGAGCCTGGTTTCTTTTTAATTATCTCTGGGAGAAATACTCAAACTGGTCCGAAGGACAACTGCCTCCTGTCTTTAACCGGAAGTCATGCGCTGTTTACTGGAAAGGGAACACTTACTCAAATAAAAAAGCAAAAGAATTATTAGGCTGGCAACCAAGGGTAAATATGGATGATGCATTAGACAGATTTTTTGCCTACATGCGTGAAGTTCAAAAAAACAAATGAAAAAGATATTCTCACAGAACCCACGGAGACACAGAGATGCATTTGTTCTTAAGAACATGTTGAATACAAGACAATCTTGCCTGTATATTGTTTCAACAACAACTTATCATAAATTCTTAAAAAAACTCTGCGACTCTGTGATCTCTGTGAGAGATAAAGATAGTTTGTGAGTTGGTGAGCTGATAAGGGAAAAGGAAAACCAGGAGCAAAAAATCAGACAAAAAAACAGTGAATTTCGCTGATACCCGCTTTCATATAATTTGGAGAACAATTATGCAAAATTTACTAAGTCGTATTAATTTTGATAAAGAAGTGCTTTGCGGAAAACCTATTATTCGTGGCCTGAGAATATCAGTTGAAATGATACTGGAATTATTGGCCAAAGGAGCAACAAAAGAAGAGATCTTACAAGACTACCCCCTCCTTGAACCAGACGACATTCACGCCGCATTGTTTTATGCTCACAGTATGGTATCTAGAGAAAATATCTTTGATAGAGTCGAAGATAGAAAAGCATCATGAATTTCTTGTTGGATATCAATGCAAGTGGAGTCATAGCTCATTTGTTGGTTAGCTTAGGACATGATGTAGCCGAGGTAAGCAGTAAAGATCCAAGAATGAGTGATAATGATATTTTAAGCTGGGCTGTTAAAGAACATAGAGTTATTATTACTACTGACAACGATTTTGAAGAAATGATCTGGAGACAAGGTATGCCACATTGTGGTGTCTTACGTCTGGAAAATCTACCAAGGCATGATAGATTGATACTTTTACGAGATGCACTTAATTACTTTAGTCAGGATTTAGAATCCGGATCGATTGTTATTGCACAAAGCACAAAATTTCGTGTTCGTAAACCATAGCATAGAGATAAAAAACTCCGCGATTCTGTGAGAGATAAAAGCAGGAGGGATTAGAAAAGAATTGTAGTTCATAAGGTACAGGGTGCAAACAGCAAATTTCGCTATTCGATATATGTTTTCGGTATGTTTTCTGCGAGTTAATGACCTTATCAGCTTACGAACTCATGAGCTATCTTTTCCTTGCACCTTGCTCCTTTAATCTTGATATTTTTTCCTGTGAAATCTGTGATAAATAAAAGGTTGTAAATGCTTAAAGTTGCTATAATCGGTTGCGGTAAAATGGCTGATAACCATGCAGAAATAATACAGAGAATTGCCATTGCTAAAATGGTAGGGGTATGTGATAGCGAATCGTTAATGGCAAGGGATATGTCTGAACGGTTCAATATAGAAAAATATTTCACAAACGTTCAGGAGATGCTTGAAACTGTCAAGCCCGATGTCGTCCATATAACAACACCTCCTCAGAGTCATTTTGAATTAGGTAAAATATGCCTTGAAGCCGGGTGTAATGTTTATATGGAAAAGCCCTTTACCCTGAATACAGCCGAAGCTGGAAAGCTGATAAAGCTTGCTGAACATAATGGAGTAAAGATTACCGCAGGGCATAATGCACAATTTACTCATGCCATGATGAGGATGAGAGAATTAGTAAACAGTGGCTATCTGGGTGGCAAACCAATACACATGGAAAGCCACTACTGCTATGACTTTGGAGATGTAAGTTTTGCAAAAGCTCTTCTTGGGGATAAAGATCATTGGGTCAGAAAACTTCCAGGATCATTGCTGCAAAACATTATCAGCCACGGCATAAGCAAGATAGTAGAATTTTTATCCGGCGACAATCCTATAGTAATCGCACACGGATTCACCAGTTCATTTCTTAAAAATATCGGACAGGATGATATTGTTGACGAAGTAAGGGTGATTATCCGGGATGAAGATTCCACAACCGCATATTTCACATTTTCCTCTCAGATCAAGCCTTCACCTCATCAATTCCGATTGTATGGCACGAAAAATTCTCTGATAGTTGATGATGACAATCAAATCCTGATTAAGATAGATAATAAAGACTACAAAAGCTATGTACGATACTTTATCCCGCCATTTCAATATGCCAAACAGTATATTGAAAATTTTAAATTAAATTTAAAAAAATTTATTATGAAAGACTTTCATTTGCCAAACGAAGCAGCCCTGAAAACGCTAATAACTTCTTTCTATAATTCAATTACTAATAATGAACCTCTGCCGCTCTCATATAAAGAAATTCTTTTAACATCGAAAATTATGGATACCATATTTGAACAGATAAATACAAATTGACAGTTTTCATTTAACTGTCTTTATCCGCCAACCGTGTACTATTTTTCCTTGAACCTTGAACCTTGATCCTTTATCCTTGAGCCTTGGTCATTGGTCCTTGCTCCTTAAATCTTGCCTCCTGAGGTATTTATGCCCCCGATTATAGCTCTATCCCTTTGCACCGCTTTTGTTTTATTTTTATTGCGACTCGAAAATAAACAGTCACCCGACGTCTCTCATGCCCTGTGGATACCGACCATCTGGATATTGTTGATTTCAAGTAAACCTCTGGGGATTTGGTTCGGAACAGGTGGTGTAGATATGGAATCAGGAAGCCCTCTGGACCGTGCTTTACTAACCGGAATTATTATTGTTGGCGTGTTAATACTTGCAAAAAGACATTTCAACTTATCTTCTGCCATCAAGGGAAACCCATGGCTGATGATACTAATTGCTTATATGATCACAAGTATTTTATGGTCCGATATTCCATATATATCTTTCAAACGTTTAATCAAGGATATGGCTGCAGTCGTTATGGCCTTTATGGTCGCAACCGAATCTGAACCACGCCAGGCAATTCAATGCATTTTAAGAAGAATTATATACATACATATTCCTTTCTCACTATTACTGATCAAATATTATCCTCACCTTGGAGTTGAATTTGCACGGTGGTCAGGTGGACGGATGTGGATTGGTGTTGCTCAGCAGAAGAACAGCTTTGGTCAGTTATGCCTTATAGCTTTTTTTTATCTTTTGTGGGCACTTTATAAAAAATATCAGGAAAGCGATAGCCCTGCTATCAAATACAAGACTTATACTGATATATTTTTGCTTTTATTGACAGCATGGCTTCTAAAAGGTCCTGGAAACTCATATTCAGCAACTTCAATTATTTCGTTGGCTGCCGGGATTATATGTTATTGTGGACTATTATTGATGAAGAAATTAAATATACGATTGGGAGTAATGGCATGGATGATGCTGATAGCTTTTATTATTATTTATGGAACTGCTGCACCATTTATGGGTGGATTATCCTTTGAAAGCTTATTTTCCGAAATTGGGAGAGATGTGACTTTGACAGGGCGTACAGAGGTTTGGAAAAACCTTATTGTAACGGCAATGCAACACCCACTTTTAGGACATGGCTTTGGTGGTTTCTGGACAACTGAAGCACGCGAACAGTATAATATTTCCGGATCACATAATGGCTATCTTAGCGTGCTTCTGCATCTTGGATTCGTTGGCCTGATTCTTGTTTCATTGTTCATATTGGACTCATGCAGAAAAGCCTTCAGGAATCTAACCAATGATTATTATTGGGGTAGTTTATGGATTTGTTATCTATTTATGTTTATGATTAATAATATAACCGAAACCTCGCTCGGATCATTTTCAACAATATTAATGGCAATTATTCTTTTTATAACGGTAAGTTATAATTCATATAACTTGGATACTATCAAACCATGAAGAACAACTCGATATATCCATATGAGATATTCTTATATTCAAATTTATAATTGATGATAAATAATTTCGGTGGATTGATGAAAGATCACATTTCTATATGTATTTGCACTTATCACCGCAATCAAATGTTGGAGCACCTTTTAAGAAAAATTGCCTTACAGAAAACAGATGGCCTCTTTGACTATTCAATTGTTGTGGTAGACAATGGAGTTGCAGGCCACGCCAGAGAAATTGTGATGAAATTAAAGACGGAACTGGGTATGAATATATTCTATGACATTGAACCGGAACATACAATTCCCGCTGTCAGAAACCATGCTCTTCGACTTGCCACAGGAAATTATATTGCCATAATTGACGATGATGAATTCCCTCCCCAGCACTGGCTGGTCACAATGTACCGTGCAATACAAACATTTGATGTTGATGGCGCACTTGGCCCTGTTCATCCATTCTTTGAACAACACCCCCCCTTCTGGTTGATTAAAGGTCAGTTTTGCGAGCGCCCGGTACATCGCACAGGAACTTTATTGCAATGGAATCAGACACGGACTGGAAATGTTCTCCTAAAAAAAAATGTCTTCGACAAACATAACCTTTGCTTTGATCCTAAATTTAAAACCGGGGGCTCAGACCAGGCATTTTTCAAGCAGGCAATGGAAGTGGGGTGCAAATTTATTGCTGTTGAAGAAGCCCCTGTTTATGAAAACGTACCACCCGAACGACAAACGAAGACCTATTATTTGAAACGAGCTTTGGTTAACGGTTACAACTCTTACAAATACAGTATAAACAAAGCGCATGGACTATCAAGAGTGATAGCACCTGCCAAGTCACTATTCGCATTGTTGGTTTACACACTATACATCCCTTTTTGCATATGTATAGGAACTCATATGGTAATTAAATATGCAGAAAAAGGCGCAAACCATATGAGCCAGTTATTTGCAATGCTTGGAATAGAACTAGTTAAGAAACGCAATTTTTAGCAAATTATCGTTTTAGATAAATGGAAACAATTTTGAATAAACAAAATATAATTCCTAAATTCCAGGATATTATCAAGTTAAGCAAGTCAACCTTTATAAAAAATATACTTGTTGTGATGTCAGGCAGTGCCATATCCCAAATTGTTGGTTTTGCTCTTACCCCAATTATCAGCCGACTTTACTCTCCATCCGACTTTGGTATCTTTGGTTCATTTAATTCAGTTGCTAGCATTATTGCCGCTGGAATAACTTTAGACTACAGCCAAGCACTTATGCTGCCCAAAGATAAAGAGGATGCTTTTCATCTCTTTTTTATTTCCTGTTTATGTACTTTTATTATATCATTTGTTTTGTTGATAGTTTGCTTCATTATACCTTCAACAATAAATGATGTGATGAAAACGAAAGGTATATGGGCGCTTGCTCTTTTGGTTGTTGCAACTGTTGTTTTTGGTCTTAATCAGTCATGCCAGTCTTGGTGCATACGTGTAAAGGCATTTAAGCATACATCTGGATCTCAAGTCATTCGTAGTTTATCGTCAAACGGAACACAGATTGGGCTTGGTTTTCTTAAAGCAGGTCATATAGGACTTATCATAAGTACTGTTTTGGGCAATATATTGGCAAGCCTTAACTTAATTAGAGTGCTCCTTACTGACACTATAGTTTTGCGCCAACTCATTCGTTGGGATCGCATGAAAAAATTGGCAAAAGAATATATAGATTTCCCTATGTATTCAGCTTCACAGAACATAATCAATGCGTTGTCATCTGGTTTACCCGTTTTAATTTTGACACATTTTTATGGAATTGCGGTAGCAGGAGCTTATGCGTTTGGAATACGTATTCTATGGACACCAATGAGTTTTTTAATAGGAGCTCTTAGACAAGTTCTTTTTCAAAAAGCCGCGGAAATTCAGCATCAAGGTGGTAGTTTATCACCTATTTATATTAAAATTACCGCGGGATTGTTCGCGATTGCTTTTTTGCCATCTTTGGTTTTATTTATATGGGCACCAATAATTTTCACATGGATATTTGGTTCTCAATGGCAAATGGCCGGTGATCTATCAAAATATCTCATTTTATGGATGATGTTTGTTTTCTGCAATATTCCAGCTGTTCTTTTTGCACGTCTCATCAGGATCCAACGTATCGTTTTTTTTTACGATCTTGTTTTGCTGGTTATTAGAATTTTTACTTTAATTTTAGGTGGGTTATATCTTAGTTCTTTACATACTGTAATGCTGTTTTCATTTGTCAGCGCTGTTATGAATTTAATTCTGATTCTGCTCGTAGGTTATATTGTTATAAGAAAAGAGAGGTGGGTATCAAAAGAGCAGTTTCTTTAGCACTAATAAGCTCAAAAAAATGCCATGATTGAGATATTATCATATAAACATGATAATGAGGAAAGAAAATATGCACGTAAAGAGTGACACAATAAATCAAAATAACAATGAAAAAGTTATTTACTTGCTCTGGACAGGAGGATGGGACTCAACCTTTCGTTTAATCCATCTTGTTTTAGTTGAAAAAGTGAAAGTTCAACCTTATTATATTATTGAAATTGAAAGAAAATCTTTCTTGTATGAACTTGCCGCTATATTAAAAATCAGAGAGAAAATTCTTGAAAAGGACCCCATCAGCGCTACTTTACTTTTGCCCACTCGCATATATCTTAAATCCGAAATTGCAGAATGTAGCCCTATAACGAAAAAATTCCAATCTCTTTCTTCAAGATTCCGTTTAGGTTCTCAATTTGAGTGGCTCCCTCGTTTTGCAGAGCAAAATCAGATGAAAGATATAGAGTTAGCTATAGAGAAAAACCAGATGCGTCCAAGAGATCCTGTATTCGAGTACCTTGGTAGATTTTTAATTGAAGACAATGGAATCCTAAAATTGGCAACGACACTGTCCGATAATGATATGCAAATATTTAAATACTTCCATTTCCCTATATATTCAAAAACCAAACTGCAAATGCTGGAGATATCCCTAAAAGAAGGATTTGATGATATAATGTTTAATTCTTGGTTCTGTCATCGACCAAAACGTGGCCAACCTTGCGGCCAGTGTCATCCATGTATGGATGCTATGGAAGAGGGATTTGCATTCCGTTTAACTGTCTTGGCTAAATGTCGTTATTACTTCTGTAAGTTTTTACAAAACCTCAAAGCAAGAATAAGAGCAGTAAAACTCTCTATCGGAGACAGCATAAGCAAATGATCAAATCAGCTTGCAACAATATTTCGGATGTGGTTGATATAACATTAAAAACAGCGGAGAGGATTGATTCTATTGATCTCTTACGAGGGCTGGTAATCGTTCTGATGTGCCTTGATCACACACGTACTTTTTATACAAATGCACCTTTTAACCCGCTTGACTTGGGAAAGACAAATGTTGCACTATTTCTAACAAGATGGATCACCCACATAGCTGCACCTGCTTTTGTATTTCTTGCAGGCACGAGTGCTTTCCTTTCTATCAGTCGTAGCCGTACAAAAAAAGAACTTTCGCTGTTTCTTCTTAAGCGCGGCTTATTTCTAATTATCATAGAACTTACTATCATTAATTGGTTCGGATGGTCATTCAGCTTCTGCATGAAAAATATTACTTTAGGCGTGATTTGGGCAATCGGTTGGTCAATGATTTCCTTAGCTACGCTTATTTACTTACCACTTTGGGCCATCGCTACATTTGGCACTTCCATGATCTTTCTTCATAACACGCTCGACTTCCTAAGACCTAATCAATTCCAATATTTCGATTTCATATGGCGTATTCTTCATGTACGTGAGCATTTTGAATATGTTAAAGGGTATAGTTTCTATGTGCTTTATCCTCTTATCCCTTGGATAGGCGTTATGGCAGCAGGATATGCATTCGGTGCCATCATGCTGAAACAGCAGACGGTTGAACGTCGCAAAACATTTCTTACAATTGGCCTTGCACTGGTGGTTTTATTTATTCTTGTACGTGGATTAAACAGTTATGGCGATCCAGACCATTGGAACATAGTTTATAATAGTATCGAAAAAACTATTATGAAGGATAGCACCGCCGGGATATCCGTTACTAAATCAGTAGTTGATATTGTTTTTACAGTATTATCTTTTTTAAACTGCCATAAGTACCCACCATCTCTATGTTTTTTACTTATGACCTTGGGCCCGGTAATCATTTTACTATCTTTGTTTGAGCATAGAAACTTTTACTGTTCAAAAATACTCATTGTATTTGGTCGTGTTCCGCTTTTCTTCTATATTTTGCACCTTTCGGTTATCCATTTTTCATCGGGCATTATGAAAAGAATTTTTTTCGGCCCGCGTCAGGAAGGCCTCATTAGGGGTTTCGATTTGCCACTCGTGTATCTTTTTTGGATTGCTGTTTTATTTTTTTTATATTTACCATGTCGATGGTATGCCGATCTGAGGGAAAAACATAAAAAAGCATGGATGAGTTATTTATAATCATTAATTTTCTTTATTTGAAAATACGTTGGATCGACAATCTGATGGAGCAATAATGAGTCTGATAAATGGGTTATTTAAACGACTATACTGGCCAATATGCCGGGTATATGCACGATATTTGGGAGACAACTCCGCCGATACAAAACTACGCTTATTGTGTAGCCTCCAATTCTGGAGAGTATATCACTTTTGGCCCGACTTTGTTAATCCAAAGAGATTCTCAGAGAAATTATGGAGCAGGATGCTTCATAATCGAAATCAACTGTTTACTGAAATCTCAGATAAATTACTTGTGAGGGATTATATATCCAAAAAAGTGGGCGGTGAGTACCTGATTCCATTATTGTGGAGTGGAGATAACCCAAAAGAAATTCCGTTTGATGACCTACCCTCAAAGTTTGTAATAAAAACAAATCATGGGTGTGGCTATAATATTATTGTCAACGATAATAAGCAACTGGATCGAGAAAAAACAACTCTGCAGTTAAGGAAATGGCTCAATAACAACTTCGGTCAAGACACATTCCTTGGTATAGCTTGGGGATACAAGAACATAATACCAACCATTATTATTGAATCATTCATAGAACAAAACAGCAAGGCACCTGTGGATTACAAGTTCTATTGTTTTTCTGGGTGCGTGGAGGTTCTCACAGTGCATTTCGACAGGTTTAATGAGCACATGACCAAGGCATTCGATAGAAACTTTGAACCATACAAGTTTAGATCCGACTTCAAACAGTATGAAGGTGAATGTAAGAAACCGCCGAACTTTGAAGCAATGGTTAAGTTCGCAGAATCTCTTTCGGAGGAATTTGATTTCATGAGAGTAGATTTATACAGCCTTGAAAATAAGATCTATTTTGGGGAGTTAACGCCTTATCCGGCCGGAGTTTCTTCCTTCCGCGGACTCGATTTGATGAGTTTAGATTATGCCCTTGGGGAAAAATGGAAGATGAAATAAAACAATTGCTGATAGTTACATAGCAACTATAGCTATCTCTATTACAAATACTATATATTACGTATACTTTCTTTAGAGCAATAATAACGGTAACTTATTTCGTGCTCCATTACACAAGACTTTGGTAATAGTATCATCAATATTAAATTCTTGCTTTTGTATTAAAACTATAATATGAGGAGATTTAATAAGTCGGTCAAGATTTGCCGCAAGGCGACCACCGTGTCGATTTAAGTGTTAACGTCGGCGAAATATCCTTTCACGCATTGCATATCAAAGATGTTTTGGAGGGGATAGCGGTAAAAGACAGCAAAGA
>NZ_JBAMMY010000306.1:0-6998 GCF_051233685.1 Desulfobacterium sp. N47 | reverse complement strand
TCGGACGCCAGCAGAAAATAAAAAAAAGTGAAAATATTTTTTGCCTGGTAAATTTGCCTGAAAAATTGGGTTGAAATAAAAAATTGTGGGTTGAAAATCGTCGAGATTTTAGCCTGATAGACTTATTAAATTACCTCAATTAATGGTTAGCGCTAAAGGTTAGCGCTTATGCTTCACTACGTGTCACTGCGTGCCCGGCCTTCGCCGGAATGACGAAAGGGGGTATTTCCCGGTTTTGAACGAATAAAACAATAATAACTTATTCGAAGAAAGTTTTAGATAAAATACAAATGCGGTTACCCTGGTATTTTTGCTTTATTCTGTTCTTGCTTTTTGCCACCTTTAAAAAAGTATTTCCGGCTATAATCAAAATACAGTTTTAAACAGAAGATAGATATTTCAATGGAGAAATTGGCTTAAAAGAGGCCGGGAAGGAGTCGGTTGAAATAATTATAGACTTGTGTTTAATTAAAAAATTGATAAAAGGATAAAAGTCGTTTTTAATTTTTGTAGGGGCACCAAGACCTTTACATAGCATCCTATAGCTTTAGGTAGATATTGTGCAAGCCGGTTCTCTCAATATGGGTATTTTATAATGGATTATAAACACAAGAGACTTAAAGGAAAGGAGTATTTCTAAAATGGCGGAAAAATATGATGTAGTTGTGGTAGTGCGGGACATAACGGTTTTAAATCGCACTGGATGGCATATCATAATTCCGACCCATATGAATTCCAGCATGCTTTTCAGGCTATAGATAATGGTATTCCAAGAAACGATGTTTTTTCATCATTTATTGCAACGGCATTAGATCCGACAAGAGCGCCTGAAGGTATGCATACTATGTATCTTTATTCATTTGCACCTTATGCATTAAGAGACGGCGGACCTAAAAAATGGGATGAGATAGAAAAAGATGTGGCTGATGATATTTTAGGCAAATTGCAGGGACTGGCAACCAATATGGGCAGCGATAATATACTTGGAAGAGCAATTCATTCTCCGTTGTTTTATGAAAGACATAATGCTACCATGATGAACGGCGATATATGCCAGATAGGAACTTATAATATACAGATGTCCGGGAATCGTCCCTTTTCAGGCTGGCATCATTACCATACTCCTGTGGATAAGCTTTATATGATCGGAGCAAGCACACATCCCGGACCGGGAGTATTTGGCGGCGGTAGAGCCGGTGTACAGGTTATCATGGAAGATCTTGGTATAGATTTTGGTAAAGTAATAAAGTAGACCCGGTTTCAAAACGTCCCATTTAGGCCGATCTTTTGCGTTGGGCTCAAATTTTAATTCTCGAAATACTAAATGTATTCCTGTGGTTAAAATTTTCGCCCGCCTTGACCTTGACCAAACTGAAATATTTTGAAAGTGGCTCAGTAGAAAGGAAATTAAAAATGAAAGTTAAAGGAGTTAACAGGGTATATATTGTCACAAAAGATTTTGATAAAGCCATGGCGCTTTATTCAAAATTATTGGGCGTTACTTTTCATGATGCCAAAGTGGAACACATTTTTGGTGTAAGATGCGCTCTTAGCTGGGAGGCGGGTATAGAACTTTTTTCACCGTTGCCGGGAACTACCAACCCGTTGGCCATGGGAATGGTACAGCATCTTGAGACACACGGAGAAGGTTTATACGGAGTGGCTTTTGGAGTGGAAAATGCCGATGCCGGTCGAGACAGGGCGCAGGAGATGGGCATTGCAGCAAATTTACTAGAATTCGATAAAGATATGATCAAACAACATTTTGAAGACAGGTTTAAGATTTTTAAAGAATATATACTTGATCCGCAGGCTACTTGCGGTGTTAATGTTACTTTGGTTGAAATTGAGCCTAAATAAATTATGTATTGGTTAGTGTTCTATGGAATGATTTCTACTGGTGTTCCGTTTTCCACCAGTTCCCATATTTCATCCATTTCCTCATTGGAAACTGCAATACATCCTTTGGTCCAGTTCCGTTTTGATTGGAAAGTACCGAGATCTTCAAATCCTTCCGGTAAGCCATGAATTGCCAGGGCATTGCCGGGAGGATATCCTGATTTTTGTGACCGGATAATATCTGAACGGTTGGGATAAGACAAGTGCAGGGATTTGTAGAATCTGCTGTCAGCATCGTGTTGAACTATGATATACAGACCTTCAGGAGTTCTGTTATCTCCCTTTTGTGCTTTGCGTCCCGATTTTCTGCCCAGAGCAGCATTGTAGCTTTTTAAAACTTTTCCTTCTTTAAGCAGTAAAAGCAGATTTTTATGTTTGATTACAAGCACCTCATCTGCCTTGATCTTGTCCTGAGAATTTCCTATAACAAGTCCGGGGGATAAAGCGACACAGGCTAAAGTTATGATTAGTATAAGGCTTATGGGAAATGATTTGATTTTCATGATTTGACATATTAGAAAGAACATCATGTTAAGTCAAATATGATTTTTAAGAAAAAGTAAAAATTATGAAAATATTCAGGTTTAATAACACCGTTTCAAATATGCTGTCAAAAATTATGAAAAAATATGGCTACAGGTTAAAAGGGGTAATAATTATTGTTTCCCTGGCGGAATTTCTTTTATGCCCCATGAAATCCTTTTTGTATGCTGCAGAGTACCGGATTCGGGAAGCCTTTGCAGGGCAGAGAATAATCTACAAGATAAAGTATGATGACTCATTCTTTGAAATCGCCAGGTCATACGATTTAGGCTACAATGCCATCTGCAGTGCGAATCCCGGTTTTGATCCTTTTGTACCCGAAGAAAATCGTTTAATTGTAATACCAACCGAATGGATTTTACCGGATATCGGAATTCGCCATGGAATTGTTATCAATGTCGCTGAAATGCGTCTTTATTATTTTCCGGATGATGACACAAAATCTGTAATAACTTATCCTGTTGGAATCGGAGATGAAGGAAAGGATACCCCGCTTGGTATTTTTTCCGTAATTGAGAAAATTAAAAATCCGGCCTGGTATGTTCCGAAATCAATCCAGCTGGAGAAGCCCGAACTTCCCGCAGTTGTCCCTCCCGGTCCTGATAATCCGATGGGGAGCCGGGCGCTTCGTTTATCCATCTGGACAGTACTGATACATGGAACGAATCGCCCATGGGGGATAGGTACGCGAAACAGTCATGGCTGTATCAGAATGTATGAAGAAGACATTCAAAAGTTATTCGAGCAAATTGATATTGGTACACGCGTTAATATCATCAATCAACAGATAAAAATAGCAGTTGTAGGTTCCGAAGTGTATATGGAAGTCCATGTTTATGAAGATAGCGCTGAACTTGAAAATGACGCGATAAAAATTCTGGAAGCTAAAAACCTGATAAATGAAGTTGATATCGATAAAGTAAAAGAAGCTGTTAAAGAACAAAGCGGCCTTCCCGTTAATGTTTCCAAAAAAATAGCTGAATTTCTTCCGTAATTATTCAGTTTGATAATGTTTTATTTTATTACAATTCCGGAAAGACTCCTTTCGAAGAGTTGGGTGCAGTCTTTCTTAATATTATATCAAGAAATGCTATATCAATAACCATCCCTGCAAAAGCTTTGTATAGTATTACTGTTTGATTATTAAAATTTTTATGAGAAAATTGTTATGGAGATGAAAAATGCATCAGGAAGGGACAGATTTTTTTCAGAATCATTCCGATAAATTTCTTGAGATGGCTTTTAAAGCCGATAAAAATGAAATTATAAAAAACCCGGACGGCTATGGTATTAAAGAAAGCGATTGCGGAGATACCGTTGAAATTTTTCTAAAAACCCGCAATGATATTATTGAAACAGCTTCCTTTAATATTAACGGATGCCTTAATACTATTGCATGCGCAAATGCGGTTGTTCATATGGCGGAGGGTAAAACGATAGAAAAGGCATGGGGCATTACACCTGAAGACGTATCGCAATACCTTGAAACCCTGTCTGACTTT
This sequence comes from Desulfobacterium sp. N47, assembly GCF_051233685.1. Classification (NCBI taxonomy): domain Bacteria; kingdom Pseudomonadati; phylum Thermodesulfobacteriota; class Desulfobacteria; order Desulfobacterales; family Desulfobacteriaceae; genus Desulfobacterium; species Desulfobacterium sp. N47. The sequence continues at coordinate 3,054 of NZ_JBAMMY010000306.1, read as the reverse complement.
CATTTCCATTGCGCAGAGCTGGCTGTAAAAGCTCTGTATATGGCGCTTTCCAATGTTGAAGAACTTCGAAGGGATCCCTGGAAGAAAGCGTACAACCTGCATCATTAAACTGTTATGAAGATTGAAATTAATTTGCCTGATCATTGTATCGAAACCGAGGCAAAACGCTTATATAAAAAGAGTCTCACCCGGTTTTTTGAAAGTTCTGATCCAAGTGATCCTGAATTGGAAGAAAAAATCGATGGGCTTATCAATTTTTTAGAATATACTGATTTTGGTCATTTAAGAAGCAGTAACCCGGTTCTTGCAGGAATAGAAAAAGGAAAGGCGGTCCTTAATATCCTTGGTGAAAATTTGTTTGAAATTGAAGTGGACGGAAGTATTTACAAGCCCCGGAAAAAAGGCCGTTAAAAACCACCTGGAGCTTTATGAGACTTGCAGTTGTTTCAGATATTCACGGCAACACGGAAGCATTCGGAGCAGTTCTGAATGATGCCCGGATATCCGGTGTGGATGCAATGGTCTGTCTTGGCGATGTTATAGGCTACGGGCCTGAACCGAATGAAGCCATCAGCATGGTTTGTGCTGATAATATACCGGCTGTAATAGGAAACCATGAACTATGTATTATCAACCGGGATTATTTATCAAAGTTTAATCCTGCTGCATACCGCTCAATGCTGATAACCATAGATATGCTGAGTGATGAATCCATAAATTTTATTAATAAACTTGAACCAAGCCTGGTAAACTATGGCTGCCGTTTTGTACACGGGTTTCCTCCCGAATCGCCAACAACATATATGTTTGAACTTGATACAAAAGCAATACTTGATGCTTTCGGTAAATACGAAGAAAGAATATGTTTTATAGGCCATACGCACAGTCTGCGGCTTATTGAATCCGACGGAAAGTCCATTGAACATAATATTCTGCAAAGAGGTAAAACGCAGCTTTATGCCAATAAGCGTTACATAATAAATGCCGGAAGCGTCGGGCAGCCAAGAGACGGTGATAATCATGCCAAGTATATTATATGGGATACATCAAATGATTCAATTGAAGCAAAATATATTTCTTACGATATTGATTCGGTAGTAAATAAAATTATAAAAGCAGGGTTTCCTGAGATAAATGCCAGGCGGCTTATGTGAATAAGGAGAAATTTAAAGAAAATGAGTACTGATCCTAACAAAATCATATATTCCATGATCGGAGTGAGCAAATTTTATGATAAGAAACCGATTCTTAAAGATATCAGCCTTTCGTATTTCTATGGCGCTAAGATAGGCGTTCTTGGTTTAAACGGCTCGGGAAAAAGCTCGCTGCTTAAAATTCTTGCAGGGGTTGACACTGAGTTTGCAGGAAAGACAATTCTTTCTCCGGGGCACACCATCGGCTTTCTGGAACAGGAGCCGAAACTGGATGAAAACAAGACAGTTCGGGGAGTAGTGGAAGAAGGGGTGCAGGAAACTGTTGATGTTGTTAACGAATATAACAGAATAAATGAAAAATTCGCCGAACCTATGTCCGATGATGAGATGAATGCACTTATCGAGCGCCAGGGCGTGGTGCAGGAAAAGCTTGATGCTCTCGATGCCTGGGATCTTGACTCACGTCTTGAAATGGCTATGGATGCCCTTAGATGCCCTTCCGGAGACACATCTGTAAAGGTTTTATCCGGCGGGGAGAAAAGGCGTGTTGCGCTTTGCAGGCTGCTTCTTCAAAACCCGGAGATTCTGCTTCTTGATGAGCCTACAAACCATCTTGACGCAGAGTCAGTGGCATGGCTTGAACATCATCTGAAAAATTATGCCGGTACAATTATTGCCGTAACGCATGACAGATATTTTCTTGATAATGTTGCCGGATGGATATTAGAGCTTGATAAGGGGCATGGAATTCCATGGAAGGGAAACTATTCTTCATGGCTGGAGCAAAAGCAGGCAAGGCTTGCACAGGAAGAAAAGACGGTCAGCGAACGCCGGAAAACACTGCAAAGGGAGCTTGAATGGATAAGGATGTCTCCTAAGGGTCGTCATGCCAAATCCAAGGCGCGAATTAATTCTTACGAAGCACTGCTTGGCCAGGAAGGTGAGAAAAGGGCTAAGGATCTTGAAATATATATTCCTCCCGGACCTCGTCTCGGAAATCTTGTAATAGAAGCTAAAGATGTCTGTAAAGGATTTAATGACAATCTTCTTGTGGAAAATATGACCTTTTCTCTTCCTCCCGGCGGTATAATCGGTGTTATAGGCCCAAACGGCGCAGGCAAAACGACGTTGTTCAGAATGATAGTCGGGCAGGAGAAACCCGATTCGGGAGATATCAGAATCGGTGAAACCGTAAAACCGGCCTATGTTGATCAGAGCAGGGATGCTCTTGATCCGGCAAAAAGCATATGGGAAGTAATTGCCGATGGTCAGGATACCGTTATGCTCGGAAACAGGGAAGTAAACTCGCGCGCCTATGTAGCCAAATTTAATTTTTCCGGAACGGACCAGCAGAAAAAAGTCGGATTGCTCTCAGGCGGAGAAAGAAACAGGGTGCATCTTGCTCGCATGTTAAAAGAAGGCGCCAATGTATTGCTGCTTGATGAGCCCACTAATGATCTTGATGTAAACACCATGCGGGCTTTGGAAGAAGCTCTTGAAAACTTCGGAGGCTGTGCGGTTGTGATAAGTCACGACAGGTGGTTTTTGGACAGGATTGCAACCCATATGCTAGCTTTCGAAGGAGACAGCAAGGTTGTATGGTTTGAAGGAAACTACTCCGAATATGAAGCGGATATGAAAGCACGCTTAGGAGCTGCTGCAAGCCAGCCACACCGTATTAAATACAGGCAGCTTACTAGAGTATGAAAAATTCTGCCGAAAGCCAAAAAGTGACTTTTTATTCTGCTGCTTGAAATGGTGAGGTATGTTGAAAAAAGTGTACACCAATGTTAAGAAAAATTTTAAAGCGGAGGTGGCACAATGGAAAGAATACCATATGGGAAATACAATAAAGAATTCAGAGAAGAGGCGGTAAAGCTTGTGCTTGAAGGCGGATTAT
>NZ_JBAMMY010000304.1:0-1896 GCF_051233685.1 Desulfobacterium sp. N47 | reverse complement strand
AGGCAAATGTAGCTAAGAACCACCAACCATATGGATTCCAGCCTTTAGTACTGTCTAAAATATAAAAACAGCAAGGAGCATCCCAAGAAGTATAAATATTATAGGACTGTTGTGCATCTTATTTTGCTGCATATCTCTCATCTTTTAATTTAATGCTCAAGATAACGGAAAAATCAGCCGGAGCGTAGCGATCGGCTGCATTGATTTTGTTATTTCTTAAATAGAACCGTCCGCATTTATTTTCTTCAAGCCAAAAAAGAGCCAATGATTTTCAAACTTTTTATTTTACTCTTCCATATGCTGTTCACAAACTTTTTTATACAATAAATACGTTGGAGTACCTTTCTCAATCGGCTCCATGGGAGTATTTCTTTTAGGATTTTGGAGGTCTATTACCATTGACATCTGCTTAGTGCAATTTATAGCTATTGGGAACATTCCTAATACCGTTTCTTCCTGCATATTTCTTGTCATCACCATAACTGTGTGTTCACGGTTCTGACCAACAGCACCGTGCAGTATATTTTGGGGTGCAGAATCATATTCAAAATAATCATGTGGGGCTTCTGGGTTGGTAGCAAAACGTTTCCAAAGCTGTTTATCAAAATTAAATTTTGACTCTTCAGCAGTATCCTTTACATCATGATTTGTTTTTTGATTTTCTGCCTCAGCTTTCCTTCGAATATCTTTTTTCTTATAGGTCATCATCTTATCGTAACCTGCCTTCTCATTCTCCATGCATACTGCCTGCAACTGAAAAAGCTGAAATGTCCTTCCACATCGCTCTTTAGCTTTGCTTGCAATGGAATTTGGCATACCAAAATCGCTTTGCATTTTATCGTACCCAGTCTTCTCATTTTCCATACATACGGATTGCAATTGATAAGCTTCAAAAGCATTTGCGCATCTTTGTGCAGATGCCTTCCTAACAGATGTCCACGGTTTCTGCCACTCTCCTGCAAAAACATAATTATATGCTCCAACAATAACGATTGAAAGAACCACTATAACAACTTTTTTCAGAGAACATTTCATCCTGTTTTTGATTCCTCCTTAACCCCTTCAAGCCACCATTTAGTTGGTACTTCAAAATAGAGATCATCGAATGGAGCTTTCCCAAGTTTTTTTTGTTCTATATCTAGACCGCTCGCAACAGCTCGTGCTACACTTGCAATCCATTCGAGGGGAAAGTAAATGACTCTGCATAATGTATCGTTTCTGATTATATTTACGTAAGAAATGGCACTTTTTCCAGTATTTTCAATTTGCCTCAATGAATCACTCTCAGTTGAGTTTTTGCCAGCCCTGTATTGATGCGCATAGGTATTGCGTATTTCTTGATAAAGAAGATTAGCATAAGAATATTTACGAATTTCAGATAGTTTTATATCGGGACAAGATTTCATAATATTCGCTTCCGTTAAATCCTTGTTTTCTGTTAGGTGGAAAGCTTTATTTGAAACGCCTAATCTTGTATTGCAAACTACGCCACCCTGAACCAAGATTGGCAAACTAACTTTTTTGGGATCTTCATGCTGAGGCGGATATTTTACGATGATTTCAACAAAGCGTTTTCTATTTATCTTGCTATCACCAGGCCAAGCGATGGCTGACATTGCGCTAATCACAGAACACAATATGAGTGCACCCTCTGCATAAGTATCGCCGCAACAACTGTCAGCAATGGCTTGAACAATCTTGATTTTTTGTTCCACGAAATGTTGATAGAAAAAGGACATTATTGTCTCCATTAAATAACACAAAGTTCACCGGCCGGGAACACAAACCGGCTGTGTTTTAACCACGTTTAACTCAACCAAGGTTATTTGGAAAAAAGGCGCGGGTTCCCGGTCGAGTGTGTAACGCTTTGTTATCTTTTATGCAATCTTATTTATT
>NZ_JBAMMY010000303.1:0-2263 GCF_051233685.1 Desulfobacterium sp. N47 | reverse complement strand
ATAATTATTTTACGTACGTTTTATATTTTTATATATACACATACTATGCTATCTGTTAAAGCATTATCAATGTATGTAATAATTTAATGGATGTTAAATGGTTGAGCTTAAACCAACTGTGAGAACTTTGGACTCTCAAGATCATAAATGATACTTTTATCATAGGCCACGGGCTTGATAACAATATTTTCCATGGAAATAACCAAGCTGACCACGCTGCATTTCCAGCAAACCATAGCAATATGGGGAACAGGGTAAATACAAAAATAATAGTAGCAAGTGCTTGAAATACCGGGGCGATCAACATGCCACCAAGACAGCCAACAGCCTCATTTTTTTCTCCAATTAATCCAAAAAAGAACATGGGACCTATTGAAATAACGGTGAAGATAAGAGCGGCTACATATACTTCCCAGAACGTTAGAACTTTGAGGCCGCCTATAATTGCACTCCAGAACATTTTATTCTCCTTCTGGCCTAATGTTCTGCCGTGCGCCCGCAGGTCGCACGGCAGCAATGAATTGTTAGGCATCAAGAAAGCATAGCTGATACGACAATTCCAATAAGAAGCAAGAACAACCCCACATAAAACCGTAAAAAGTCGAACGTGGGTGGTGCCCCATACTTAGGAAACTCGCGTACCGACCATTTCAGACTGTCCCACCAGCCCCCATCTCCATGTAGCGGAATCTGAGGTTCAAATGCTGAGGCTAAAAGAACCGTTCCGACTAAATTGAGCAGGAGCACGACATAACGACCATTCGATAGCGGCACAAAAAATTTGAGGACCGTGCCAGCCAAGACAGCAAGAACGACCAAAGTTGGAGTGAGCCATTTGAAATTCAATTTAGGACCTGTAAACAGCATTTTTTGAAGCCTAATGTATAGAGCTACCTATCGGCGGGTAAGTACCCGCAGCCTTACAGTAAGCTCCGAAAATTGTTGACTGAACCAACGATGAAAAAGCCCCCAGGACTAGCCGTCTGGTTAAGCGCCTTGTTCGCGACGATCATAATAGGTCATCCTTTTTAAAAGAACATCTTCTACATTTTGCCGGGAATCCAATACCGATAATATATATACTTCCCGCTCCGCGATTCTGTAGATCAGCCGCCATGGAAGGACAATCAATTCCCTGTATTGCGATATCCCCTGATCCTGAAGCTCCGGCACAATGCGGCCTCGTTCCGGAAGGTTGTTTAGATTTGAGGCTTTCTCCTTGATTTTTTTAAGTATTTTTAGAGCATTATGGGGATTGTTAATCGAAATATATTCAACAATTGCCCTTAAATCAGCTTCGGCAACCTTCGTCCAAAAAACTTGATGTATCGGATTCATCAAAGCTTTTCTTTCAATGAGTTCTCAATGTCTCTAAAGACATCCTCTTGTGGCCTGAATTTGCCATTTCGAACGTTGGTTTCCCCCTGAGATATCAGCTTTAGCAGTCCTATTGCGTTCCGCATATTTTCGTAGCTTTCAGGATCTTGGATAACGGCTCGGGGCTCACCGTTCTGGGTTATAATCACAGGGCGATGAGTTTCATTGATATGGTTCAATAAAACCGCAGTCTTGGATTTTAAATAAGTTATGGGTTTTATATCGTTCATTATATTCATTTTTGCACCTCCAGTCCGCATATGGTACCAAATATGGCCCGTATGTCAAGGGCGTTTTTTATCGTACAATGGTTTTCGCGAACGCCAGCATAACCGGGAGGCAACGCCGTTTGTTGCCGATCCGGTTCATGCAGTTGTGTACGCCCGGCACGGGTGTGAACTTATGGGGTGAAAGTTATATATTAAAATAACAACAGAACATATCCCCACACGTAGTATAATAATAATTTTTTATCGCATAGATAAAAAAATAACCTCCTGATAACATAGCGGCGAATTTTCGACAAAACACCATTTGATAAAAGGAGGTTATTTAAATGATTGATGACGTTAGCAGGTATAGTTATTTTTGTCAATTTCGTTCAACAATACGCAGTTCAAGGAACCACCTGATAGTGGGTATTGATGTAGCGAAAGATAAACACCATGCTTTTTTTGGCACGGCATACGGGAAAACGCTGTTGAGGCGACTGCTTTTTAGCAACGACAAAAAAGGTTATATGCAGTTAATTCTACTCCGACATTTAACTTGATAATTTTTCCAAAAGATGACATAAGTAATGAATGATAAAAGAAACCGTATATCCAGGGATTGATGAATACATGACGTCTTTTTTTAATTATTTTCACCGGAAAGAAGGGCGTGA
>NZ_JBAMMY010000300.1:0-4576 GCF_051233685.1 Desulfobacterium sp. N47 | reverse complement strand
TGTAAAAATGCAGGAATTGCAGTAACTGCTGTAGGATCAGGACCCTTAAGACTTAAGGAAGCAGAAGATATTCTTATCGGCAACAGCATAACAGACGAACTCATAGAAAAAGCAGCCGATGCCGCTTACGAAAAGGTACGTTCCATGCCTCATTTCAATATCTCGGCATGGTATAAGCGCAAACTGATAAGAGTACTTGTAAAAAGATCGATAAAGCAGGCTTGTATTTAAGCCTAATAGCAGCTGGCAGTAATCATCTATTTGTCCGGGCGCAGTGCGCCCGGACAAAACGTTTATAGTAAAACTTCAGGATCAGAATTGAAATTCAATTACGTACCAACTTTATCAGAAACCTAAGAGTTTTCCGCCCTGGTAAACAATAAAAGACATCATCCACGCAACTACCGTGCTGTATGTTATGCTGAAAAAAGTCCATTTAAACGAAGCTGTTTCTTTTTTTATCGTTGTGATGGTGGCAAGACAGGGTAGATATAACAGTACAAATACCATCATGGAAAGAGCGGAAAGAGGCGTCATGCCGGAAGAACGTAAAGCATTTGCCAAAGCGGTTTTATCATCGGATATTTCCGTTGAATAAAGAACTCCAAGAGTACTTACAACAATCTCTTTTGCAAAAACACCTGTTAAGAGTGAAACACTGCCCCGCCAGTCAATTCCTAACGGCTTGAAAGCAGGTGAAAGCCCTTTTCCGATTATACCCATAAATGATTGTTCCGTTTTTTCAAGGCTCATTTTTTTTTCAATATCGGCTATTGCAGCAAGCTTTTGCTCATTTAACAAATATTTATCATTTTCATCCGCAGAAACAATTTTTTCCTTAAATGATTCATTGATGTTGTTTAACATTAAAGTATAATCTTTGGAATAAGTTATGTTTCTTGGAAAAGATGAAAGAAACCATACAACAATTGAACCGATCAGTATGACTTTTCCCATCTTTTTTAAAAACATTTTGCTTCTGTCCCACATATGAATCGTAAGGCTTTTTAGCATCGGCATTCTGTATGGAGGAAGTTCCATTACAAAAGGAGCATCAGCGCCTTTAAGTAGTGTAAGACGAAACAGTCTGCCTGATATTATGGAAAGAATAATGCCTAAAAGGTACAGGGAAAATATTACGTTACCCGCTTTTGCGGCAAAAAAAGTACCGGCGAGTACTATATAAACCGGAAGCTTTGCGGAACATGACATAAAAGGAGTGATGAGGATTGTAAGGATGCGGTCTTTTTCGCTTTCCAATGTCCTTGCGGCCATAATAGCCGGAACATTGCATCCAAAACCCATAAGCATGGGAATAAAAGATTTTCCGTGAAGCCCGATAAGATGCATGATCTTATCCATAAGAAACGCGGCTCTTGCCATATAGCCGGTATCTTCAAACAAGGCTATGCAGAAAAACAGTATTAAGATATTGGGCAAAAATACAATTACGCTGCCGACACCCGCAATAATTCCGTTTACCAATAAATCCTTAAATATACTTTCAGGAAGAAGCCTTTCAAATCCCAAAGAAAGAAGGCTTACCCCTTTATCTATCAGATCCATCGGGTATGCGCCAACCGTAAAAGTAAGCTGAAACATCGCCCAGATAAAAAAAATAAAAATGGGAAAACCTATAAATCTGTTTGTAAGAACAAGATCTATATTGCGCGAAATATCGACTCTAAGTTTAGGAGAAGTTGTTTGTATCTCCTTGATAATACCGGTTATAAACCCATATCGTTCATCAGTCATAACGATTTCAGGGTCTTCATCGTAAAGATTCAAGAGATTTTTGCGAAGTAACTGAACCTCATCGATAATATCCGGGCCCACATTTTTTGCTATTAATGCAAAGCGTTCTTTCAGGATCTTGTCATCCTCAAGAAGCTTTATTGCAGTCCATCTGGGATTATATTTAATCTTGTCTTTTACTTTTTCTGCTATCAGCTTTTCGATTCTTACAATTGCATTTTCGATGTCCTTACTGTATTTGACATTTCTTTTTTCTTTTTTTACAGGGCCGGATTCTGCAAGCTTTATAGCTTCTTTCAGCAGATCATCCATTCCTTCGTTTTTATTGCCTACAGTAAATACAACCGGAACATCAAGAAGTGATGAAAGTTTTTCCGCATCAATTTTGGTTCCATGTGAACGGGCAACATCTGCCATGTTTAATACAAAAAGGACTTTGCCGTCTATCTCTCTTAACTGGGTTGCAAGATAAAGGCTTCTTTCAAGATTGGATGAATCTATGATATCTATAACCACATCAGGGGATTCTTCTAAAACAAAGTTTCTTGCAACAATCTCTTCAATTGAAAATGGAGTTAAACTATAAGTTCCGGGCAGATCTACTATTTTAAGATCATACCCAAACCTGGTAATGAGTCCTTCTTTTTTTTCTACGGTAACACCGGGCCAGTTTCCTATTTTTTGCCGCGATCCTGTAATATTGTTAAATATCGTGGTCTTACCTGAGTTAGGATTACCTGCAAGAGCGATGGTTATTGTTTTTTTATCAGTCATGTAAATCCTGCTCTGCTTTTTCGACTGTTATCTGAGCCGCCTCTTCCACCCGTAAAGATATATGATAGTTTTTAACGATTAGTTCTAAAGGATCTTTAAGTGGTGCATATTTTTCAACATAAATCCGGGAACCTTTTAATATTCCCATTTCAAGTATTCTTCTTCGCAAAGCCCCGCTGCCCGCTATCTTGACAATTATGCCTGTTTCCCCTTGCTTCATTTCACTCAATAACATTAACATAACTCCTAGTTTTCGACAGGTTCAACTATTATTTTTTGAGCAAGACCCTGTCCTATTGCATAGCGGCTTGAATCTATAGCAACGACAATCTGACCCCTGCTGACCTTTGTAATAACTTCAAGCACATCATCCGGCCTGATTCCCATGCTAAGCAGCTTCATACGTGCTCCGGTACCTCCGGTAATATCTTTAACTATCAGGCGTTCGCCGGGTTTTGCCATTGATAACGGCATAGATTTAACTCTTTCCTTCAGGCATTCGGCACAAATCCCATAAAGTTCCATTTTATGCTGAAGCATATGAAATCCATGAGATGAAGCAACCTTGATCTGTAGCCGTTCAATTTCCTCTTCTTCAAATTCTATAATTTTTCTGCATTTTATGCATATCATATGGTCATGGTGATGCCCCAGATGCCTGTGTTCATAACGGACAACACCATTATCGAATTTATTTTTATAGGCAAACCCCAAATTGCACATAAGGTTTAAGGTATCTCTTACAAACGAATTATCTATATCATGCCCTTTATCATTTAACATCTGCGTCAGTTCTGCATAAGTCAGATGATTTTCCGTCTGAAGAAAAGTATCTAAAACTTTAAATCTGTCTTCAAAATTATCAATATTGCCATCTTTAAAGAGTTTTTCAAATTGTTTTTTTTCCTGATTATGAGTACGCTTCATCATTGTTTCCTATTAAACCACAAATTTCCAAACCTTTTGAACGGTTATTCCAGACTCTCATAGGTTAAAACCTTATCAAAATAATGAGCAACAATAATGCCTGAATATGCGATTGTCAATGAAATCCGGGCAGATAAAAGTTAAACCTCAATTGACATTGTTCAAGCGAACCGTTGTTCCCGCTGAAGGCACTTCCGGGAAAATAGCTGAAAAGTGACCTTTTTTATGGCATTTTCTTCCATGGAGGCTTTTTTCCGGATAGTAAGGGACCTTTTCCAGATCAAAAACCTCACCGTTGGGCGTTAGCAATGCAACCTCCACATAGCCGGGAATATCAATCGGGTTCAGTACTTTTAATCGAAGGTATCCGGAAACCCTGAATTTATTATTTTCTTCTATAGCCAATACCTGACTGAACTTAGTCTCGGTGTTCGGAACAAACTTCATTCGATACCGCCCGGTGCTTAACTGATTTTCAGATATTGCGCATCCGGCAAACGCCTCGATGCATATCAATACAAGCATAGCCAATTGCAAATATTTTTTCATATATTGTTCTCCTTTCTAAAGCACTCGTCGTTATGATAGATGTTCATATAAATATTCATTTACATCTCCGCTTCAACTTTCCTCTTTTCAAACCAACTATAAACCGCCGGAATAATTAACAGCGTAAGCAGAGTTGAAGTAATCAATCCGCCTACAACAACTGTGGCAAGCGGTTTTTGTATTTCAGAACCTGTCCCGCCGGCAAGCAGCATCGGGATCAAACTGAAAATTGCTATTGATGCGGTCATCAATACCGGGCGTAATCTGTCAAGGCTTCCCTTCCGGATCGCTTCCTGCAAATCAAACCCTTCTTCGCGGAGTTGCGAGATGCGGGATACCAGCACCAGTCCGTTTAAAACGGCGACGCCGAACAAGACCACAAATCCTACGGAAGCCGGAACGGATAAATATTGACCGGATATGTAAAGAGCTTGAGAGTCCAAAGTTCTCACAGTTGGTTTAAGCTCAACCATTTAACATCCATTAAATTATTACATACATTGATAATGCTTTAACAGATAGCATAGTATGTGTATATATAAAAATATAAAACGTACGTAAAATAATTATT